>NZ_JADYXJ010000019.1:0-90450 GCF_015864365.1 Pseudoalteromonas sp. SWXJ133 | reverse complement strand
TCAAATTGTAGAAAGCCCGAATCTAACGATTCGGGCTTTTTTACGTCTGCAGAAAAGTGAAATGTGCGCAATTAACACACACTCACATCAACACCTATCACGTAGGGCGGGCGTAGCGACTCCCGACGCTAAAATCATAAAATATCTCCACCCGTAAAAAGTGTAGCATTTGCTACGTGACTCTCTACCGCTATGGGCACTACGACATTCTACTGTGTAGCGTACCGACTTTATATTGTAGAGCGTCCGAATCTAATGATTCGGACTTTTTTTACGTCTGCAAAAAAGTGATTCAGGGATTCCTCTAGAGCTAAGGACTTTTTAGTAAATAATTTATATCGATCAGCAATAATATTTAATCAATTTGAGGGATTAAATCTGACGCTAACTGCGTTAAAAGCCTCATATATGAAGCAACTGAATAACGAATTTTTTGCCCTTCTTTTATCGACTCCTCTTACTTATTGCTCTAATCTCAATTTATGATCTGTTCAATTATGTAGTTTATAAAATGTGACTGAGCTCGTTTAGATAAAAATAGAATAATAAGGGTTTAATAATGAGTGAAATTGATAATCATCCACATGGCATTTTTTGTTGGTCAGAACTTTGTACGCATAATTGGAAAGATGGTAAGGCGTTTTATACATCATTATTTGATTGGGGGTATGACGATCAACCTATTGGGGAGGACATATATTACACCATGCTACAAAAGCAAGGTGGTGATATAGCCGCTATGTATGAAATGCCTAAAGAGCAAATTAGTGAAAGGATCCCAAGTCATTGGTTGGCTTACATTGCCGTCGATAATGTTGATGATTGCGTGCTAAAAGCTAAAGAACTAGGTGCTGAAGTTATTGCCGGTCCTCATGATGTTATGAATGCAGGACGAATGTTGATGCTAAAAGATCCTGTAGGTTCCACTGTTGCACTATGACAGGGGAATGAGCATAAAGGTTGTAAGCACTTAGGTGAATTAAACACTCCTTATTGGCATGAGTTAGCAACCAGAAATAGTAAAGTAAGTAGAGACTTTTACTGTGCTTTACTAGGCTGGGAAAGTGAAATAAAGCCAATGGAAGGTATGAACTACACTTTATTTTTGGTTGATGGACACCCAATTGCCGGTATGCTTGAGATGACAAGCGGCTGGCCTGAAGATATTCCTGCTCATTGGATGATTTATTTTGCAGTAGAGAGCTGCGATACAGCAGTAAATAAAGCCGTTAGCTTAGGTGGACAAGTATGTGTTCCTGCAACAGATATCCCCGATGTTGGTCGTTTTAGCGTTATATGCGACCCTCAAGGTGCTGTATTTTCGGTGATCGAATCTGTTATAGATGACGTTTAAACAGTTACATTAGCTTTAGCGTTAATTTACTCGCTAGTTTGTTATAATACTCGCCAATTAAATCGTCAGAAAGTGCAGAGAACGCAATGGAATTTGAACAAGATAGCAATTTAACCCTTCCTTTATTTCTATTAGATGAATCATTAAGTGATAGAGATTTAGAGCAGCCTGATTTTGAAATATCAATTGGACTTGATGATGAGTTACTTGCTCAAATTTGCCAAAATCCAAGTGAAGATAGCAGTGTAGCTATTACCGTTAGCGGTTATGAGTTGCTTATAACTGATTCTCTGTATTTAAGTATATTAGAGCAAGAGCATGATGCGCAGATAACATTAACGCATGGGCCTCTTTTAAGTATTGTTTTGAATACTGAAGGTCAAAAAACATTCGTTTCTCCTCAAATGGATATGATGCCCACCTTCGATTTAGGTGACGAGGACGAATGAAAAAAATAATAATAAGTACATTTGTATTAATTATCCTTAGTGGTTGTGCTTACTTAGGTAATGCACATTACGATGATTTATTTGGACCAGAGCAAGCGCAAGAGCGTATCGTTCCACATTCTACCCTTGCTGGAGCTGATTTTTTACAAAACGTAAAACCAGTACTCGATACCCGCTGCGTCGTTTGCCATGGTTGTTACGACGCACCTTGCCAGCTTAAGCTCTCATCCCCTGAAGGTATTGATCGAGGTTTGAGTAAAGAGCTCGTTTACGATGGAACTCGTTTATTGGCAACGACCCCAAGCCGTTTATTGTTTGATGCAACCAATACACAGCAATGGCGAGAGAAAAACTTTACACCAGTGCTAAATGAGCGCGTGCAAAGTGAGGAAGCGAATTTAGCGGGCAGTGTTTTATTTAATAGTTTAGTGTTAAAGCAAAGCTATGAATTACCAACTAATGAAGTGCTAGATGATGAATTTGATTTTTCATTAGGGCGTTCGCAAACCTGTGCAACAATGGGGGAGTTTGACCGATTAGCTGACGAGCAACCTCATGGCGGTATGCCTTATGGTTTACCTGGGGTTTCGCGCGAAGAGTTTAATCATTTACAGAACTGGCTTAAAAATGGCGGTAAAATGTCACATATTGAGCCACCAAGTAAGTATGATCAGAATAAAATAAAGGGCTGGGAAGCATTTTTAAATCAAGATAACTTAAAGTATCAGTTATCAGCACGTTATATTTATGAACATTGGTTTTTAGCACATATTTATTTTACGTCTGAGAACCCACAAAGCTTTTTTAAACTAGTTCGCTCAAGTACGCCTCCTGGTGAGGAAATAAAGTTAATTAATACGCGTCGTCCATACGATGACCCTAAAGTTAGCCGTGTTTATTATCGTTTTATGCAAGAGCGTACAACCATACTTTCTAAAACGCATTTACCACTTGAGCTTAATGAAACTAAATTACTGCGTTTGTACGAGCAGTTTATAGCGCCAGATTATACAGTTACGCAAATGCCGAGTTATGAGCCTAAGTCAGCATCTAACCCATTTAAAACTTTTGAAGTTATTCCTATTAATTCTAAATATCAATTTATGCTTGATGAAGCAGAGTTAATTATTATGGGCTTTATAAAAGGGCCTGTTTGTCGTGGTCAAATTGCTTTAAATGTTATAAACGATCACTTTTGGGTGGCATTTGCTGATCCTGATAAGGTTGCGACTCCTGCTGTAGGGGAAATGCTAATGCAACATGAAGAAGCGCTAGAACTTCCTGCTGCAGAGGAAAGTAATGCGTTACCTATTTCTAGCTGGGTTAAATATTCAGTTCGTGAGAAAAAATATTTACAGGCAAAAGTTGAGCTTGCAAACGAAATGTTCAAAGGTGGCGAGCATCTTACAACTGACTTGCTTTGGAAAGGTGATGGGCATAATAAAAATGCTGCGCTGACTATTTTCCGCCATTTTGATAGTGCAACTGTTGTTAAAGGTTTTATTGGTCAAGAGCCTAAAACAACGTGGATACTTGATTATGCGTTATTTGAACGTATTCATTATTTGCTTGTGGCAGGCTTTGATGTATACGGAAATATAGGCCATCAATTGGTTACACGTTTATATATGGATTTTTTACGTTTAGAGGGAGAGCAAAACTTTTTAGCTCTATTACCTGAGCACAAGCGTAATCAAATCAAAAAGCAGTGGTACCGTAATTCACCACCTGACTTATCTAAGTTCTTTAAAAGTAACCGAGAATTTAGCCAGCCCAGTGGTATTAACTATGAAACTGATGATCCACAGCATGAACTATATACCTTGATGAAAGAAGCCTTAGCGCCAGTTTTAAGTGAAAAATACAACTACACTGAAGTGGCAAAGCCGTTAAATGTAATAAGTGAAATGCCAGCAAAAGCGGTTAACTTATTACCTCAGCTTTCTTTTATACTTGTAAAGCAAGAAGATAATAGCCATAAGGGCTACACTATTATTCATCATAATGCGCACTACAATATATCTAGTTTATTAAACGAAGATGGCCAACGTGCTTATGATGAAGATACCGCGACTATTGTTCCTGGGTTTATAGGAGATTATCCAGCAGCTATTTGGTATTTAAATAACGAGCAGCAAGTAAATGCTTTTGCCGAGCAATTGCCTATGATGCAAATAGAAGCTGATTATGGTGCATTGAAATCTAAGTTTGGTATACGACGTACTCATCCACAGTTTTGGCAATACAGCGATATATTGCACGATACAGCTAAAAAATATCGTGGGATAGAATATGGAATGTTCGACTATAACCGTTTAGAAAATAGATAGTTAAATAGTTTTATTTTATTAGCCCAACTTTTTAGTTGGGTTTTTTTATTTAATAATCATTATTTAAGCTGCTTATTAGTTCTAAAAAATTGAGCTACACTTAAAACAAAACAGGGCTTAGTATGTTTAAAGTTGTCGCGAATATCCGTACTCGTTACCGATGGGCATTAATAGCAATAGCACTATTAATAAGCACATCAGCATCACTTATGCAGTATTATTTTTCGGTGCAAAAATATGACGCAAAAATAATAAATATGGCTGGTAAGCAGAGAATGCTTTCTCAAAAAATAGCTTGGCATAGTAATGAGTTATTATTATCGGCAACAAATATTTCTGAGCATACTAAAGCGTTAAAAGCATCAGTCGTATCATTCAAAAAAACTCATAATTACTTACTTTCAAAAAATGCTAATGGAGAGTATCAGTACCTTACACCTAAGCTTATTAAGCTATATACGTTAGCTCCTCATAAACTAGATTCCCAAGTTGCAACATATATCCAGCAAGCGGAAAATTTACTTTATCAACAAGGCCAAGTAGATAAGCGTATATTCTATGTAACTGAGGTTGAAGAGCTATTAAAGCAACTAGATCATGCAGTGAATTTATTTGAAGAGCAAGCTGTCCAAAAGTTGAACTGGGTATCTAACCTTGAATTATTATTTTGGCTTATGGCGATGTTTTTACTACTTGTAGAGTTAAGATTTGTATTTATGCCAATGGAAAAAGAAATAGGTAACGCATTGTCTAAATACCAAAAACAAAAAGAGTTCGCTCAACAAGTGAGTCAAAATAAAGAGCATTTTATTGCCAGAGCCAGTCACGAATTTAGAACTCCTTTACAGGGTCTTATTACGTCTATTGAGGAGTTAAAGGTTTCTGATACGCAGCAAAGCGTTAAAACCCAAGCTAATTACTGCGCACTTAGGTTAATAGCTATATTAGATGAACTGCAGGACTTGCAAGCTTTAAGTACAGGTAAGTGGGTACCGCAATTTAAAAATGAAAACCTTCTAGAGTCGTGTAATAAAGTACTAATGGCTTACGAGCATGCTTGTCAGCAAAAAGGCCTGAAACTAGTTAGTTGTTTAGATGAATCATTAAATTGTGTATGTAAATTGGATCATCAACGTTTGCAGCATACGCTTACAGAATTAATCAGTAACGCTATTAAGTTTACGACAGAAGGTGAAATTACTGTCTCTGCAAAGCTTTTTAATGATGAACTTTGTGTAACTGTAAGTGATACTGGTTGTGGTTTTTCGAAAGAGATTACTGATCTTGAATTTGACTCATTTAAACAAACAAACCATTTTCAAGGATTAAGAACAGGTCTCACTCGGGTTCAGTATGTTGTAAAGGCGTTGCACGGTGAAATTACCTTCAAAAATAATGAAGCTAATGGAGCGCTGGTATCTTTGCACTTACCAATAATTGCCAGTAAAGCTCTCCCAAACCCTCGTAAAATAAATGACAAACTAAAGTGTTTAGTCGTTGAAGATAATCCATTAAATACTATATTACTGACCCGCATACTTAGCTTATTAGGTTTAAGCTATGATTGCGCTGAAAACGGCAAAGTCGCGTGCGATATGGTGAGTGAAAATCAATACGATATTGTTTTTATGGACTTAAATATGCCAGTAATGGATGGGTTTGAGGCGATTAAAAAAATACGCTCTGATCTTAATAAAATAATGCCAATTATTGTTATAACAGCAAATACTTCACAAAATGATATAGAGCGAGCTTATAAGAACGGTGCTAACCTTCATATTCATAAGCCAATAAGCCAGCAAGCAATTAAAGACGCATTAAATAGTATTAGCGTTGCTAGTGAAATAAATTAATTTTACAGATAACAAGCTTGCTAAGCTCTTTTAATATGCGTTAACTTGCTGTTTTAAGGTTTATTAGGAAAAGTTAGTGCAGTTAATTACGCTTGAGCAATTTAATGGTTACTTACAAGGGCAAGGCAAAAGTCGTTACGACATATGCAACCTAGATTGGCAAGTGAATCTAGGAGAACATTGGCTGCTTCTAGGTGCTAATGGAGCCGGTAAATCTGCACTGACAGCTGCGTTAGTTGGTGAAGCTAAGTGCGAAACTGGTAAGCGTATAAGTAGTATTAATAAGCTTATGCTCGTGTCTTCAGATTCACATAAACAGTTACTAGCTCAAGAATTAGAGCATGAAAAGCACTCCCTCGTTAAAGACTTTATTTTTACAGGGCATAGTAATAATGATGAGTTATTAGCGCAGCTAATAGAATTATTTAAATTTAGCTCATTACTAAATAGACATTTTAGAGACCTTTCAACGGGTGAAACTCGTAAACTCCTACTTATAAAAGCACTCAGCTCCCATAGTGAGTTAGTCGTGCTTGATGAGCCATTTGATGGACTCGACGTACAATCTTGTCAGCAGCTTAATAAAATACTCATAGAACTTAGCCAAACTATTACTTTTGTTTTTGTACTAAACCGCCTAGACGAAATCCCTTCATTCATTACTCACTATGGCTATGTAAACCAAGGTTGCTTGTTACATACTTTAGCAAAGCCAAGTAGTGAGCAATTGAGTGATTTACTAAAACTACTTTATTTAGAACATACCTCATTGGATGTACCATCTCCTGATACCGAACAAGAGCAAAAGGCATTCACCGGTAATACCTTAGTTAAATTGAGTAATGCTAAAGTTAGTTACAGTGATGTAAGCATATTCAAAAATCTCAATTGGACTATAAAAAAGCATCAGCATTGGCAGCTTACTGGAGCGAACGGTTCAGGTAAAACATGCCTATTAAATTTAATAACAGGTGATAACCCACAGTGTTATAACAATGACATTGAAGTGTTCGGTTTTAAACGCGGAACCGGGGAGAGTATTTGGGATATAAAACAGCATATTGGTTTTATATCTAACGCGCTACATATGGATTATCGCGTAAGTATATCGGCTTTAAATACTGTTATATCTGGTTTTTATGACAGCATAGGTTTATATCAAAAGCCGAGCGATGCACAAATTAATATTGCTAAGCAGTGGCTGGCATTTATTGGTTTAAGTGACAAGCAAAATACCTCATTCACTCAGCTGTCGTACGGCGATCAACGTATGTTATTAATTGTGCGGGCTATGGTAAAACATCCAACGTTACTTATTTTAGATGAACCTTGCTTGGGCTTAGATGAAGCAAACAGGCAACGTGTACTGCTACTAATAGAGAAAATTTGTGCTGCTAATACAAGTACTGTGATTTATGTAAATCATCATGCGGCAGACAAAATTAAAGGAATAGAGAGCTACTTTAAAATGGAATATTTTTATTAAAAGCTCAGAGAAAGGTTGAGCGAAAATTCACTCAACCCATTTTTATTTTAAAGACGAGTAACGCTAAAGCCTTTATCTCGTAGCTGTTTAAGTAAACCGTGTTTTTCAGGTAAATGCAGAGCGCCTACGGCAATAAATAGTTGCTCGTTTGCTAAACGCGGTGTGAGTTGTTTAACCCAATTATTATTGCGGTTAGTTAGCATTACTTGCTCGCTAATTTCACCGTAGTTACTGTCATCAAAACTCATGTTGTAGTAATCGGTTAGTGTATCCATATCACCGTTTTTCCAGGCATTAACTAGTTTGATGAAGTAAGTATTAATATCACTTAGCTGCTCAAAGGTTTCTTCAATCATTTCATTGCTCAGTAGCGCCATGCCATCAAACATCTGTAGTTGTTGCTCTAGTGTTTCAAGCTCACCTATTTTTATTTTATGTTCTTTAGCGTAAGCAAGTACTTGCTTATCTATGCCTGTTTTATCTGAATAACCTGCATTTTGAAATTCAATTTGCATCATAGTCACCATAACAGCCCATGGTTTTAAGCCATTAAACATAGCAATATCAATCGACTTTTTAGCAAAGTAGTCTTTTAGCTTGGTATAGTTTTGCTTTGAAAGCTCAGTTTGCAATGTTTTGCCGTTGCCTAGCATCATAAATGGCATTGAACGCTGCTGCATTTCAAGGGGTGTAAGTTTACTTATATCAACCTCAACAATCACTTCTTTGCTTGCACTAATTGCATCGGTTACATTTTTAGGTAAGCCTTTCATGCTGGCATCACCAACGTGTACAGTGCCGAATAAGTAAGAGCTGAGGCCATTTTTTTCTATTTTATATAAGGCAGGAGCTGCATAGCTGTTAAGGCTAAATGTTATAAGTAGCGCCACAATAAAAAAGTGGCTAACACGGATAAGAGCATTCATGGTTTGTCCTTAAATCTCAAAATTAGTAATGTAAATACTAACCTAAATTTACTTCAGAGGTAACGTTAATATAAACGTTAGCGTATTGTTTTCGGTATTACTGGCCGTAATAGTAAAGCCATTTAAGTTGCATAAGCTCTGCACAATAGATAACCCTAAACCGTGGCGCTGGTTATTAGTTCTAGATGAATCTAGCTGATAGAGCGGGTCAAAAATAGCGGTTAGCTGTTCATTACTTAATGGTTGATTTACTTTGTTGCTAACAGAAATGGTCATGTTTGTGTTGTTATTTACCGCAGTTAATTTAATTGGCGCCTCAGGGAGTCCATAAAATAGTGCGTTATCGATTAAGTTACACAAAATGGTATTTAAACTAAATTCGTCAGCATTAAGTGTAAGTTCGTCACTTATCACATTATTTAAACGCGCTTTAATACTTGGGTGCTTAAAGGTCAGCTCATCAACAATTTGATTTACTAAGCTATTTAGAATGATATTTTGTGCATTTAATTGCATTGTACTGCTACTTGAGCGCTGCAATAATAATAGGTTGCTAACAATTGTTTTCATGCGCTGTGAAATATTAAGTACATCACTGGTATAGGTGTCGCTAATACGTTTATCGTCAGGATAACGAATAGCTACCTCTGAAAGGCTTATAAGTTCAGCAATTGGGGTTTTTAGCTCATGTGCAATGTCGCTTGTTAGGCGTTTTTCATTACTATAGAGTTGCTGATTAACGGTAATAAACTTATTTAGCTCGTTACGTATGGGTTCTATTTCATCTACTTTAAAGTCGCTTTCTATTGTTTGCGCAACACCGGTAATATCGAGTAACTTAATTTGGTCATTTAAATTGTGTAGCGGGTGCAGGCCTTTATTTACAATACGCGTCACTAAATAGCGCACACCAAACACACCAAGCACACAGGTTAAAATAAAGACCACATCAATAATAATAAGTACTTTATTAAGTTCCGCTGTCGGCGCAGCAATCGCAAGAGTCATGGTATTAAAAACAGCAGAATGAGTGGGATTTTTATCATCTTTTTGGGCTACAAAGTGACTTATAAGTGCGCGGCCATCACGCCCGTTAGGAAGCTCGTAATCTATAATTTTAGATTCGTTTATCGGCATTTCTAAAAAAGGCAGGTTAGCATTTTTATAAAGTTCTAATGAGTCTGAGCGCTCAAACACATCACGGCCATGCCATAACTGGTAAAACTCCGTGGCATCGGCTGCTTCATACTCCGACATAAACTCACCAGCAAAATCAAATTCAACCACGTTGTTGTCATCTTCAACTAAGGTTTTTAAGTAGTTAGCTTTGTTAGTTAAAGACTGATTGAACTGATCTTCCACCCAAGTATCCACACTTAAATCAACGGTTAAAAATATGGTGAATAAAATCACCGAAAGTACCGCGCTAATATTATTAACCAGTTTACGTTTTATTGAGTGACTTTTATTTTGTTGTTGCGACATAACCAAATCCACGTTTGTTTTTTATAGGGAGCTCGCCATCAAACTGTCTTACTTTTTTTCGTATAGTAGATATGTGTGCTTCAAGCGCATTTTTAGAGAGCATATCGAACTGACCTACTACTGCTTCACTTATAAACTCTAGTCCTAACACCCGCTCAGGAGTATTAAATAAGCATTCTATTATTTTATATTCATTACGCGTGAGCTCAATGGCATGTTGCTTGTAATGAAGCGTTTTAAGCGAGAGATCTAATACGCAGTCGCCTACGGTCAGTGTATTTTGTTGGTTTTGCAGTGAACCACGGCGAAGCAATGCAAGGACTCGAGCATGGAGTTCTTCAAACGAAAATGGCTTAGTTAAATAGTCGTCAGCGCCTTTCATAAGGCCGTTAATTTTATCTTGAGGTTCACTTCGTGCAGATAAAATAAGCACACGGCTTTGGCTATTACTGCTACGTAGTGCTTGTAAAATACTCATGCCATCAACACTCGGCAGCATTAAATCAAGTACGAGGAGGTCGTAGTTTCCAGTCAGTGCCATGCTTAAACCTTCTGAGCCATCACCGGTTTCATCTACGGTAAAGCCAAGGTTGCTAAGGCCAACTTGCAAGCTGCGTCTTAGTGCTTCGGAGTCTTCAATAACGAGGATTTTCATGTTTACTCGGTTTATAAAAATAGCCTTGTTACTTTAACAAGGCTTTATTATCAAGTCACTTGGTTAATGATACCAACCGTTTGTATAAGCTAAGTTACCTAAGTTCGCGTGGGCGAGAGCTTTTTTAATCAGTTGCTCATCGTTTTCACATGGTACAAGCTGATTATTACTATACGTATAGGTGGTTGCTGGTTTTTGTGGTTGCAACACCACCACTTTATTACCGTGCATATAGGCAAAGTTTTTGTCGTATTGCATCATGGCGCGTTGTTTATTGTTGCTAATTGGCTTTGATAAATCATGGCCTATCATAGGGTGCTTGCCACTTGCACCAATTAAAGACAGTAAAGTCACGGGAATATCGAGTTGGCTAGCTAGCTGGTCATCGCGTTTATGGGGAATGCCTTTACCAAAAATAACGGCCGGGATTTTAAAGTGATCAACAGGAACTAAGCTCGAGCCCGATACGCGTGAATCGTGATCTGCAATAACTATAAATACAGTGTCGTCCCAGTAGCTCGATTTTTTAGCTTTTTTAATAAACTTACCTAGTGCGTAATCGGCATACTTTGCAGCATTATTTCGGGTTTGCTTTTGCTTGTCGTACAGCGTTATTTTATCGTCTGGAAAGTCATATGGGCTGTGATTAGAGCTTGAAAATATAAGGCTCAAAAAGGGTTTATTCTGTTGTTTAAGTTTAGTGAGTTCGAGATCTGCTTGGTCGTATAAGTCTTCGTCTGATGCGCCCCACGAGCCATTAAAATCTATTTTATTAAAGTTATTAGTATCTACAATATCTTTAAAGCCATTACCTAAAAAGAAGCTGCGCATGTTATCAAAGTGGCTTTCGCCACCATAAATAAATTGTGTGTTGTAATTTTTCTTCGCTAAAAAGTCAGCAATAGTAAAAAAGTCACGTTGTGATTTATCAAGCTTAACAACCGCACGCGATGGTGTGGGTGTAAATCCTGTAATTACAGCCTCAATTCCACGTACCGAGCGTGTGCCTGTTGCATATAAATTATCAAATCCCCAGCCTTGTCTATAAAGGGCGTCTATATTAGGTGTAAGCGGTAAACCGCCCAGTGTGCCTACGTAACGAGCGCCTAAACTTTCTTGTAAAATAATGACTAGGTTTTTTTGCTTACCTGTATTGCTTGCTTCATGGAACGTATTTGTTGGGGCAGTTGAGTCGCTAAATTTGGCCGGCGTATTTTGCATGTTACTGCGTACAATACTAAGCAATTCATCGGTAGGCATTTTGCCATAATACTCTTGGCTTGATTGCTCGTTAGAGAGTTGTTTTACCGCAAACGCGACGCTATAAAGTGAGTTAAGGGTTAAGTCGTTAAGTAAGTGATCAGTAGAGAACGAGACCATAGCGGGGTTTAGCGGCCTGTGCCCTAATGAATTACGCGCGCCTAAAATAGTTAAGCATACTAAAACTAACGCTAAAATTGATTGATTTAGCTTCGTTAGTGATGACTTGCTTTGCCATTGATTGCTAAATACTTTACTTGCAAATTTACAGCTTAAAATAAGTGCTATAAAAGCAATAAGTACCTCTAACTTATAGCCCGAAAAAATCATTTTTGAGACTTCTTTAGGGTAAATTAAATACTCTATAAATAAGCGGTTAGGGCGTAAATCGTATTCGTTTATAAATGTAGGTGTAATCACTTCAAAAAAAACAAGTAAAGCCGACATAGCCACTAAGTAAATTTTAATTAGGCCGCGTACTTTATTTTGCCACCCTATGCTTTGCATAACTAAAGTCAGTAGTAATGCGGGCATAATAATGTAGCTTAAAGTGGCTATATCTACCCTTAAACCACCTATAAATATAGACAACCACGCATGCGATCCAAATACACGCTCACCTTGCCAAACACTCAAACCAAAGCGGGCAAGTGTTAAAAAACTCAGTGCCAAAATAGTAAATACAACAAAAATCCAAACAGGACCAAGTGCTTGCTTGACTGTAAAATTATTACTTTTAAGTGTTAAGCCCATAATACAGCCCACCAAATAAGAGCAGTAATTAGCATGGCTATAAACACACTGGCTGAGGCAATATCTTTAGCAAGACCCGAAAGCTCATGGTATTCGCTGCCAATCCTATCAACTACAACCTCAACGGCTGTATTTACCAGTTCAGCAAACAATACAAAAAGCAGGCTGGCTATAAGAAGTAATTTATCGCTTAGTGCAATTTCTTGTAGCCACACAAACACACCGAGTAACGAAAACAGTACTAGCTCTTGTTGAAACGCGGCTTCAAATCGGCTCATCCATTTTAAGCCGTTAAAAGAATGGCTTAAGGTAAAAATAAGGCGCATTAAGCCTTGGCGTTTTATAACGGTTTTATTACTCATAGTTGTATTTCGCTTGATGTTGTTTGACAGCTAGCAAGTAAATCGAGCGATGCCTGATACGTTTTGCTTTTAATGCCAATTAAATTTAAAAGGGTGTGAAAAATATTGTTGTGTGAGCGTGCAGCAGTGGTGTCTAAATTAGCTAAGCAGGTATTGGTAATACGCTGATTATGCTCATCAGCCCACATATAAAGGGGGACGTGTGTTTGTGTGCTAGGTGCAAAGCTATACGGAAAACCATGTAAATACGCACCGGCTTCGCCAAGTGATTCACCATGGTCAGAGACATATAAAAATTGCTTATCTATGTTGTTTGGCAGCATTTTTAATTGATCAATTACTTGGGCGTTAACAAAGTCGCTGTACGCAATTGTATTGTCGTAGGTATTAACTAATTCATCGAGAGAGCAGTTTTGAATGTCGCTTCTGTCGCACGTGGGCGTAAATTGCTTAAACTTTTCTGGGTAGCGCTTAAAGTAGGTTGGTCCGTGTGAGCCCATCATATGTAGGACGATAACGGTATTAGCTTGGCTTAAATTAGCGAGTTTGCGTTTAAGTGGAGCAATAAGTGCTTCATCAAAACAATATTTTCCATCGCAAAGCGCTGATGGGTTGGGCGGGATATCAATGTTAACAACACGGGTGCATACGTTTTTACAGCCGCTGTTGTTATCAACCCACAGCACATCGCTGCCAGCTTGTTGTGCTAGGTCAATCAGGTTTTGTTGGTTGTCGGCTGCTAATCGATCAAAGTTATCTTGTGTTTGCAATGAAAACATACACGGCACAGATACAGCTGTTGCCGTACCGCATGAGGCGACATTATTAAAATACGTTACATTATGCTTTTGTGTATAAAGGTTGGTGCTGCGTTTATAACCTTGGTAAGCAAAGTTTTTTGCTCGTGCGGTTTCGCCAACAACTATAACGGTTACGCTGGTAGTGTTAGGCGCAATTAGAGTGGGTGTTGTATCTATATTTTTAAACTTTATATTGGTGTACAGCAGCTGATCGCGCATATATTTATAACCGCTGGATAGATACTGAAATGGGATAATTTCTTTTTTCAAAATGCGGTTATTACGGCCAGTAGCTGCATAGTCGGCGTAAAAGTTCACGACCACTAAAGCAATTAGTGAGCAGCACGCTACAATAAGTTTTATACGACTAATCGCTTCTTGATGGGGGCGAGTAAAGTGTATTTTTACTTTGCTTAATATAAAAACAGGTAGCGCACAAAATAGCAGTAAAAAGCCTATGAGCTGTGGATTTAAATAGCTCAGCGCTTCGCTTGAATCGGTTTCGAACGTGTTTTGAATCATTGAATAGTCAAACACGACACCGTAATTTAATGAGCCGTAAAGCACGGCGCTCGAAATTATCAGTAAAAGATAGTTAACTGGTTTTAATAACCATCTAACCGACACTATCGAAAAGAAAATAATTAAAAGGCATAACAAAAGTAGCGGGACTGAAAGTAAAAATAGCCATGAAAAAGATGCAAGAGAGGTTATGGCGCTAAACGAACCTTGAATAAAAGGAATGTTTATAACTAAACAGTAATAACAGGCAATCATCACTACAAAGGCATTTGCACTACAGTGAATGTAAAACCGTTTACTACGATTTGGCTTTTTTTGTGCTGGTGTTTGACTAATTACGTTCATATTTAGGCTCGTTTAAAATAACAACGCCATGCTATGCAACAACACTTAAGAGTCGCTTAAGAGAACCTACGCATTACCTGAAGGTGATAAATAATTTTATTTATAAAAATATTCTTAAAAATTAATCAAACCTTAAATAAGGGATATAAGAATAGTGAATTTCTGAGAATAAAATTAGAGCATAAAAAAACCACTACTAGCTTGTATAATGAATTTTAAAACCTGATAAATTGCCTTTTAGTCTTTTTGTTAGATTAACTTTGGTGTTGACTTAAAGGGCCTAGCGCGGTACTAATATAAAAAGAGAGCGAAGGAATAACCTTCGCGATAATTGAACAAAATTTGGTATTAATTACATGCTTACAAACGCACTTAACCTAGTCCTGATTATTATCGTGGTGATTATTCCCGCGAGGGCTTCGTAGTGCTTTAAAAACTTAAGCATTAAAAAAGCCCTCCGCACTTAACCGTTCGGAGGGCTTTTTAGTTTTAAAGGCAAAGTTTTTAGCGTAAAAATGTAATTGGGTTGTCACTGAGGAATGAGGGTTTATTAATGACAGGCGCAGAACTAACAATCGACTTATTGGCCAAACACGGCGTAAATGAAGTATTTGGCTACCCAGGCGGAGCTATTATGCCAATTTACGATGCGCTGTATGGCGCGCCAGTCAAACACTACCTTACTCGTCATGAGCAAGGTGCAGGGTTTGCAGCTGTTGGTTATGCTCGCAGCACGCGTAAATTAGGTGTGTGTTTTGCAACATCGGGCCCAGGTGCAACTAACTTAATAACTGCCCTTGCTGATGCGATGATGGACTCAGTACCATTATTGGCGATCACCGGCCAAGTGCCTACTGCAGCTATTGGTTCAGATGCGTTTCAAGAAATAGATGTACTAGGTATGTCGCTTTCGTGTACTAAGCACAGCTACATGGTAGAACGAGCGGAAGACTTAGCAGAAATATTACAAGAAGCAATTCATTTAGCGCAAAGCGGCCGACCAGGTCCTGTACTTGTCGATATCCCAAAAGATATTCAAATGGCGCAAGTACCTTTTAAGCCTTGGCTTGCAGCTGATGAATACTTACCTGAGTTAGATTTAAAGCAAGTTGCTATTGCTAATCAATTGTTGAGTGAGGCTAAACAGCCTGTAGCGTACGTAGGCGGTGGTGTACAAGCCGCTGATGCGCAAGACGAGTTAATGCAGTTTTTAAATAAAACTCAGATGCCGGCTGTATCAACACTAAAAGCATTAGGCAGTGTGTTACCTGACTACGAGCATTACTTAGGTATGCTAGGTATGCATGGTGGTCAAGCCGCTAATATTGCCGTGCAAGAATGTGATGTACTTGTGTGTATAGGTGCGCGCTTTGATGACCGCGTAACGGGTAACTTAGCTAAATTTGCAGCTAAAGCTAAAGTAATTCATTTAGATATTGATGCCGCTGAAGTAGGTAAGCGAAAACCTGCTAAAGCTTCATTAATTGCTGATTTAAAAACGTCGTTACCTGCACTTGAGTGCTTTGTAACACCTAAAGTGTGGTGTGACACAAATAAAGAAATGAATATCAAGCACGCGTGGCGTTACGACTACCCAGGTGAGAAGGTTTACGCACCGTACTTATTAAACCAACTGAGCCAACGCATGCCAAAAACAGGCGTTGTGTGTTGCGATGTTGGTCAGCATCAAATGTGGGTAGCACAACACATGAAGTTTACTCACCCGAGTAATCATTTAAGTAGTGGTGGTGCAGGCACAATGGGCTTTGGTTTACCGGCTGCTATTGGCGCACAAGTAGCACGCCCTGATGACTTTGTTATCACTGTATCGGGCGATGGTTCAATAATGATGAATATTCAAGAATTGGCCACGATTCGTCGTAACAATTTACCTGTAAAAATATTAATTTTAGATAACCAGCGTTTAGGGATGGTTCGCCAATGGCAGGAACTGTTTTTTGAAGGACGTTACTCTGAAACTAACCTGTCGGATAACCCAGACTTTGTGCAATTAGCTGCTGTATTTGGTATTCCAGGGCAAACGATTACCCACGCTAACCAAGTTGATGATGCTATTACTGCATTAGTTAACAGCAAAGGTCCGTACATAGTACATGCCTGTATTGATGATAAAGAAAATGTTTGGCCACTTGTACCACCTGGGGCTGCTAACGACGAAATGATGACGGAGAAAGCAAAATGAAACACAGCCTAACTATTGCATTAAAAAGCCAAAGTATAGCGGTAGAACGCTTTTTACGAGTGGTGCGTCATCGTGGTTTTAACCTAACGCATTTTCAGCTCAATATGGATGATGGCTTATACAACGTAGCCATGACGGTAGATAGTGATAAACCTATTCATCTATTAACCAGTCAGCTAAACAAGCTGGTGGATGTAAAAGAAGTCACTTTACAAAATTTACAGCACCAACAGGCTGTGTAATTACGAATTACAAAATAATTTACGAGTAACTGAGTCACTCGGTTATTCACCAATTTTAGAATGAGGAATGCCCGCTTATATTGCGGCAAAAACAGAGGTAACTATGGCTAAATTAAGAAGTGCAACAACAACTGAAGGACGTAAACGTGCAGGCGCAAGAGCATTATGGCGCGCAACAGGTATGACAGACTCTGATTTTGGTAAACCGATTATTGCCGTAGTTAACTCGTTTACACAATTTGTACCAGGGCATGTACACCTTAATCAGCTTAGTGAGCTTATGGGTGAGACGATAACCCAAGCGGGTGGAGTTCCTAAAGAATTTAATACCATTGCTATTGATGATGGGATTGCGATGGGACACGGCGGTATGCTTTATTCGCTGCCTTCACGCGATTTAATTGCTGACTCGGTTGAATACATGGTAAATGGTCACTGCGCCGATGCGATGATCTGTATTTCAAACTGCGATAAAATCACCCCAGGGATGATGCTTGCAGCGCTACGTTTAAACATACCGGTAATATTTGTATCGGGCGGTCCAATGGAGGCAGGTAAAACTAAACTTGCTAACATCGACATTAAACTTGATTTAGTTGATGCCATGGTTAAAGGTGCAGATGAATCGGTAAGTGATGCAGATTCAGAGCAAGTAGAGCGCTCTGCATGTCCTACATGTGGTTCGTGCTCAGGTATGTTTACTGCAAACTCAATGAACTGTTTGTTAGAGGCAATAGGCTTAGCACTGCCGGGTAACGGTACCACGCTTGCTACCCATAAAGACCGTAAACAACTGTATGTTGAAGCGGGTGCCCGTATTGTTGATTTATGTCGTGAGTACTACCAAAAAGATAATCAAGATGTATTGCCACGCGCAATTGCCAATAAAACAGCCTTTATGAATGCAATGGTTGTTGATATTGCAATGGGCGGCTCGTCAAATACCGTATTACATTTACTCGCAGCAGCGCAAGAAGCCGGCGTTGATTTTGATATGTCGCATATTGATGCTTTATCTCGTAAAACACCGTTTTTATGTAAAGTTGCACCAGCAACACCAGAGTACCATATTGAAGATGTCCACCGTGCTGGTGGCATGATGGCAGTTGTACGTGAGCTTGGTAAAGCGGGCTTAGTTGATATGTCAGTGAATCATGTCGCAGGGTCAACGATGGCTGAGCTTGTTAAAAAATGGGATGCAACTGACCCAACTAACGAAGTAGCGCGCAAATTTTATCGTGCGGGTCCTGCGGGCATTCGTACTACTAAAGCAATGAGCCAAGAGTGTCGTTGGGATGAAGGCGATAATGACCGCGTGAATGGGTGTATTCGAAGCGTTGAACATGCTTTTCGCCAAGACGGCGGTTTAGCTGTGCTTTCGGGTAATTTAGCGGTTGATGGTTGTGTTGTAAAAAGTGCTGGCGTAGTTGATGAAATGCTACATTTTGAAGGCACTGCCATTGTATACGAATCACAAGATGATTCAGTAGAAGGGATTTTAAATAACGAAGTAAAAGCCGGCGATGTTGTTGTTATTCGTTATGAAGGCCCTAGAGGCGGCCCAGGTATGCAAGAAATGTTATATCCAACAAGCTACTTAAAATCAAAAGGTCTAGCTGAAAAATGCGCACTCATTACAGATGGTCGCTTTTCGGGTGGTACTTCGGGTTTATCAATTGGCCATGTATCTCCGGAGGCTGCAAGCGGTGGTGCAATTGCTTATGTTGAAAATGGCGACAAAATCATTATTGATATCGCAACACGTGAAATCACATTAGCGCTAAGCGATGAAGAACTTGAGGCACGTAAACAAAAGCAATTAGCACGCGGAAAAATGGCGTACAAGCCAGTTGATCGTGAGCGCTATGTCTCGTCTGCTCTAAAGGCTTATGCATTACTTGCAACAAGTGCTGATAAAGGCGCTGTGCGCGACTTAGCTAAATTGGAGGCGCTTAGTTAATTATGGTCTCTCAAGAGCTCGATTATTTTCGCGCTATTATTCAAGCAAACATGGAGCCTTTGGCTAAAGTTACTGAGGTTAGCGAAATGGCTGAACTCAGTAAAAAGCTAGGTAACCATGTCTGGTTAAAGCGTGAAGACCAACAGCCCGTGTATTCATTTAAATTACGCGGTGCGTATAACAAATTAAATAAATTACCTAAAGGCTCAGTGGTTATTACTGCTTCTGCGGGTAATCATGCTCAAGGGGTAGCATTAAGTGCATCTCACTTAGGGCATCAAGCGACTATTGTAATGCCAGTAACAACGCCTGAAATAAAAGTTAGCGCAGTGCGTGCACTTGGAGGTGAAGTTGTATTACATGGCCATCATTTTGATGCAGCAAAAGCCTATGCGCTTGAGCTTACAGAGCAACGCAATGGTATATTTGTCCCACCATTTGACGATCCGGATGTCATTGTTGGTCAAGGCACTGTAGCACGCGAGCTAATGCAGCAATTAAACGAGCTTGATGCTGTGTTTATTCCTGTTGGCGGTGGTGGCTTACTTGCTGGTATGGCGGTTTACATTAAATCGTTGCGTCCAGATATAAAAGTAATTGGCGTAGAAGCCGACGAAAGTGCATGTTTACAAGCAGCACTTGAAGCCGGTAAGCCAGTAGAGCTTGATCGCGTTGGTAGTTTTGCCGATGGCGTAGCGGTTAAAATTATTGGCACTGAAACATTTCGTTTAGCGCAAAAGTTTTGCGATGAGGTTGTAACAGTAACTAGCGACGAAATATGTGCAGCCATGCAGGATATTTTTGTATCTACGCGTGCAATTGCAGAGCCTTCAGGTGCACTTGCAACTGCTGGGCTTAAAAAGTGGAGTCAGCAGTCGGGGTTAAAAGGACTACATTTAGCGGCTGTACTTTCGGGTGCTAATTTAAACTTTGATCGCCTGCGTTATGTTGCAGAGCGCACTGCGCTGGGTGAAAAAAACGAAGCGTTATTAGCGGTTACTATTAAAGAAGAAAAAGGCAGTTTTAAACAGTTTTGTGCCTCTTTAGGTGGCCGTGCTATTACTGAATTTAACTACCGTTATGCAGGACCTGGTGAAGCCCAAATATTTGTGGGTATTGCCCTGCGCCAAGGCGAGGAAGAACTCAAAGAGCTTAAGCAAGATTTAACAAATAACGATTATCAATTTTGCGATCTGTCGGATAACGAACTCGCTAAATTACATGTGCGTTATATGGTCGGCGGAAAAGCGCCAGAGCAATTACATGAACGCTTACTTCGTTTTGAATTTCCTGAGTATCCGGGTGCGCTTGCACGCTTTTTAGATACTTTAGGCAGCAATTGGAACATTACCTTGTTTCATTATCGTAATCACGGTGGTTCGATGGGGAATGTACTGGCAGGTTTTGCTATTGAACCGAGTCAGTATGAGATGTTTAACGAGCATTTGAATCGCTTAGGTTACAGTGTACAAGATGAAACACAAAACCCGTGTTTTACCCAATTTTTAACATCAAAGCCGCAAGCAGAAGAAGCTGAAAAATTCGCCTCAGTATAATCCTTCTTTAAAGGCAGGCACCTAACTAGGGTGCTTGCTTTATAGCGCATATTACATATAGTTACAGGTAATTGTCGTACTTTTTGAGGGCACCTTGTTGCTATTTAAAGGATTAATCATTGGATTGTGCTTTTTTTGGAGCCATCTCGCAGCGCAAGAATCAGTCACATTACAGTTAAAGTGGACACATCAGTTTCAATTTGCCGGTTATTACATGGCAGAGCAAAAAGGCTTTTATAATGAAGTGGGCCTTGATGTAATCATTAAACAAGCGAATCCAATAAAACCTGATACTTTTGGTCCCGTAGCCAGTGATGAAGCGCAATTTGGTGTAGGGCATTCTGGTATTTTACAGCAACGTATTAATGGTCAACCTTTTGTTGCAATAGCTGCTTTATTGCAGTTTTCACCTTACTGCTGGATGGTAAAAGACACGTCTGATATTTTTCACCCACGTGACTTTGTTAATAAGCGTATCACTGCTGTGAGCAAAAATGACGGCACCGAGTTACTTATTATGCTTAAACGCAGTGGCATTGATGTAGATAAACTCAAAGTTTACGATGGCGAAAGTCCAGGTCAGGCTTGGATTGAAAACAAGCTAGATGCTATGCAAGTTTATGTTACTACAGAGCCTTATTATATGACTCAGCAAGGCGTAGCTCATAGGCTTGTTTGCCCACAGCGTTATGGTATGGACGTATATAGCGACATTTTATTTACCAGCGAAAACATGCTTAAGAAAAACCCGCAAACAGTCGAAAAATTCTACCAAGCGAGCCTAAAGGGATGGCGTTATGCATTGATGAACATGGATGAAGCCATTGCAGTCACCCAGCAAAACTATGCACCGAGCAAAAGCTTTCATCAGCTCGCCTTTGAGGCTGAAGTATTAAAAAATTATATAGCACCACCCACCACCAGTTTAGGGCATATGTCGATAGCAAAATGGCGTTTAATAGCTGATTTATATGGCATACAGCAAAACGAATTTGACGAAGTGAAATCTCATTTTATCTACAAATACCAAGAGCCCGAAAAAATACAGTTATCATGGATGCTCATAGCAGCTATTTTGGTGAGTATCATTTCAGTACCTTTATATTTACGGCTAATTTTTAGCCAAAAATAACTGCTTAATGAGAACTCACTGAGCTGATATAATTAATTGTCTTTTTATTTTTTAAGCTGTTATGACTTTAGCCGAGCAATTTTTTGCACTTGATTCACTTTTAATGCGCCATCGTCAGTATTGGCAGTGCACCGCATTTGATTTTGACACTATTCCTTGGCCAGAGCTGCAAGGCATACTTAACGAACTAACTGATGATCAGGTAACCGTTCTTGATAACGATCAAAATCAGCTATACCAATTTTTTAGCCAACACATAAACCAACTTGATGAACTTGCTAAGCTATGTGATTTACCTAGCGCTGCACACTCTCGAGCTGATTATCCGTTTTGGATAAGTAACGGCATTAAAGGTCGTAAGTTTGAACAGTTACAAGATTTTGTATCTGCACTACCTAATACTAAGCAACCTGTTTTAGAGTGGTGTGCGGGTAAAGGGCACTTAGGTCGAATGCTTGCGTTTAATGGCGCAAGTAATGTGCATAGTATTGAACTGCAACAAAGCTTATGCGAGCAAGGACAAAAAAGTGCACAGCAACAAGGCTTGGCAATGCACTTTAGCCAAGCAGATGTATTAAAAGACGATATCACTCAATTTTTTAATACTGATATGCATGCTGTAGCGCTGCACGCATGTGGTGGTTTGCACCAAGCATTTATGTGCCAAGCAAGTTTTGCGAAAGTACAACAAATTAGCTTTTCACCTTGTTGCTATCATTTATTTACGGCTAATGAGTACCGTGCAATGAGTGAGGTTGCAAACCAAAGTGAGCTTAACCTAACGCATCGCGACTTAAAGCTTGCATTGCAAGAAACCGTTACAGCGCCTTCTCGTCTGGAAAAAGTACGTAAAATAGAACTTGAATGGCGACTTGGTTTTGATGCACTTAGAAAATCGATTACTGGCGAGCAATATTACGTAAGCGTACCTTCGGTTAACAAAGCTATATTTTCAGATTCGTTTAAATCATTTTGTGTATGGGCTGCAGACAAAAAGGCAACAAACCTACCACAAGATACTGATTATAATAAATATTTAGATGTTGGGGTTGCTCGAAAAAAAATAACTGACCGAGTTGAACTGGTTCGACATGTGTTCAGAAGAGCAATTGAAGTTTGGCTTGTGCTCGATCGTGCTTTATATTTGCAACAGCAAGGCTATCAAGTAAGCGTTAAAACGTTTTGTGAAAAGCAGTTAACGCCTCGTAATATTTTGATTCTTGCTAATATCCATTAAATTTCCGTCCTCGACTTAATAAGAGATGCAATGAGAAAGTTAAAAAATTTATTCGATAACAATAAACGTTGGGCTGCACGTACAAGCGAAGCTGATCCTGAGTTTTTTAAAATTTTATCTATGCAACAAAATCCAGAGTATTTATGGATTGGTTGTTCAGACTCTCGTGTACCTGCTAATCAAATAGTTGATTTATTACCAGGCGAATTATTTGTGCATCGTAACGTTGCTAACGTGGTTGTACACACTGACCATAACTGTTTGTCGGTTATGCAGTACGCTGTAGAGGTTTTAAAAGTAAAACATATTATGGTAGTAGGTCACTATGGCTGTGGTGGCGTACAAGCCGTTTTAAACAATGCAAAATTTGGCTTTATTGATAATTGGCTACGCCATGTAGGGGATGTAAAAGAAAAGCATCTTGAACAACTTGATGCAATGCCAGAAAGCGAACGTTTAAGCCGCCTTATTGAGCTAAATGTAATTGAGCAAGTACGTAATGTATGCCGTACTAACATTGTGCAAGATGCGTGGGAACGCGGCCAAGAGCTAAGCGTTCATGGTTGGGTTTATGGTTTAGAAAACGGCCACCTTCATGATTTAGAATCTGTAGTAACGTGCGCGAGTGAAGAAACGCAAAGCTACAAAAAAGCAGTGCAGCACGTACTTAATAAAGTGGGCGAAAATAAATAAATTTATGACTAAAACGGCGATATTAATAGGTGTTACAGGTTTGGTCGGTAATGAGTTGCTACATAAGCTACTTAATAGCGATCGTTATACCAAAGTGGTTACGTTAAGTCGTCGGGCTTTGCCTATTACACACGCAAAGCTAGTTAATCACGTTATTGATTTTGAAAAATTAACTCAATACGTTGAGCTTTTTAAAGGTGACGTATTGTTTTCGTGTTTGGGCACAACCCGTAAACGGGCGGGCTCTATACAAGCCCAGCGTAAAGTGGATTTTGATTATCAGTTTATAGCGGCGCAGTTAGCGGCATGTAATGGTGTTACGCATTACTGCTTAGTGTCATCAAGCGGGGCGAACACGCACAGTAATAGTGCTTATTTGAAAATGAAGGGTGAGCTTGAGCAACATATTAAAGCACTCCCTTTTGATAAAATAAGTATTTTACAACCGTCTTTATTATTGGGTGATCGTGAGCAATTTAGAGTGGCAGAAAAGATAGGCAGTATTATTTTTCCTGTTATTACACGATTTGCGTTTTTAAAGCGTTACAAACCAATAACTGGCGAGCAAGTTGCGCAAAAAATGCTGAGTGTGAGTTTAGCGCAGCAGGCTAAGTTATTCTATTATGTGCTAGATGAGCTATTTGAATAAACTTAGTAAAACGCAAAAGGCAGCCTAAGCTGCCTTTTTTGTACATTAAATTAATACCAATTTTATTAAAAAAATGATCATTCTAGCGTATTAAATAACTCACCAACTACGTTAAAAATTATTTATATAGAACAACTATGTAGCATAATTTTAGCCTTGTTATTGAGCTATTTTCTTATCGCTATAATAGAACACTAATCTAATGCAATTGGTATAATTATTCAGCGTCAGGTTTGGTGCTAAGTTGTTGCTCAAGCAATGCAACTTTAGCTTCAAGTTCGGTTAGTTTTTCGCGAGTACGAATAAGTACTTGGCTTTGCACATCAAATTCTTCACGGCTCACAAAATCCATCTCAGCAAGCTTGTTTTGTAAAACTTGCTTTGTTTTACCTTCGAGTGTCTCTGCTAGGTTTTTTACACCTTGTGGCATATTGCTAGTAATTTGCTTAGCAATTTCTTCAAGTTTTGCTGGGTTGATCATATTTGTCCCTTCGATGCGGCCTAAAATAATAATAACTAATATTACCTTATACCCACGGTATTTAACACATGATCATCTTTACCTTAATTAATTAAGGCAATTGCTATGCTCGCAGTAATGGTTACGTTAAAATTGCGCGTCTTTTAAATTTCTTTGGTCGTTATGAAACTCAATCCTAAACAAGATGAAGCCGTAAAATATATTAGTGGTCCATGCTTAGTACTCGCAGGCGCAGGCTCCGGTAAAACCCGTGTTATTACGAATAAAATTGCTTATTTAGTGAAAAAATGTGAGTACAAAGCGCGAAATATAGCCGCTGTTACTTTTACCAATAAAGCAGCCAAAGAAATGCGTGAACGAGTACTGCAAACACTTGGTAAACAAGACGCTAAAGGTTTGTGGGTATCAACGTTTCATACACTCGGTTTAGAAATAATAAAAAAAGAGTTAAGCACATTAGGGTTTAAACCCGGCTTTTCGCTATTTGATGATCAAGATACCAATCAGCTTCTTAGTGAACTCACCGAAGATGAGCTAAAAAAAGACAAGGACTTACTCAAACTACTTAAAATGGAAATTGGTAGTTGGAAAAATGAATTAGTACTGCCAGAGCAAGCAATACGCGAAGCGCGTGATGCGCAAAAGGCATTGTTTGCACAGCTGTATGCTCGCTATCAAAATCAGCTACGTGCTTATAACGCACTGGATTTTGATGATTTAATTATGATCCCTACTTTGTTACTTACTAATAACGCCACATCTCGTGAGCGCTGGCAGCAACGCTTTAAATACTTGCTGGTGGATGAGTATCAAGATACCAATACAAGCCAATATCAACTTGTTAAATTGCTAGTAGGCGAGCGTGCCCGTTTTACTGTGGTAGGTGATGACGATCAATCAATTTACTCATGGCGTGGTGCTCGCCCACAAAACTTAGTGTTATTAGGTAAAGACTACCCAGGGCTTAGACTTATAAAGCTTGAGCAAAACTATCGAAGTGCAGGGCGAATACTAAAAGCGGCTAACATTTTAATTGCGAATAACCCACATGACATAGAGAAAAAGTTATTTAGTGAACTAGGTTATGGTGAGCCGATTAAAGTAATAGGGTGCCGCGATGAAGAGCATGAATCTGAGCGTGTGGTTGCTGAAATAATTTCACATAAGTTTATGAAGCGTACCAGCTATAAAGATTACGCGATTTTATATCGTGGTAATCATCAAGCACGTGGCTTTGAAAAGTCATTAATGAGTAACCGTATCCCTTATAAAATTAGTGGCGGTATGTCATTTTTTGCTCGTTCAGAAATTAAAGATATTATGGCGTATTTACGTTTGCTAGTTAATCAAGATGATGACAATGCATTTTTACGTATCGTAAATACACCACGACGCGAAATAGGCACGGTTACACTTGAAAAGCTTGGTACGCTTGCTAACGAAAAACACGCGAGCTTATTTGCTACCTGTTTTGATAACGATTTAGGCTACAGACTAAAAGGGCGTGGTTTTAATGCGCTTGCTGGGTTTGCACGCTGGGTTGTTGAGCTATCAGATAACGCAGTACGTGGTGATACGCTTGGAGCTGTTAAAGACTTAGTACGTAACATTAATTACGAAGCATATTTGTACGAGTCGTCACCGAGTGCTAAAGCCGCCGAAATGCGCATGAAAAACGTATCTGAATTGTATCGCTGGATAACCGACATGTTGACCGGTGATGCCGACAACGAACCAATGACATTAGCCGAGGTTGTTAGCAAGCTAACCCTTCGTGATATGCTTGAGCGTAACGAAGAAGAAGATGAAACAGATGCAGTGCACTTATCAACACTACATGCATCAAAGGGCTTAGAGTATCCATATGTATTTATGGTAGGCATGGAGGAGGGCTTACTCCCGCATCAGGTAAGTATTGATGAAGATAACGTAGATGAAGAACGCCGCTTAGCTTATGTTGGTATTACTCGTGCGCAGCAGGAGTTAACACTTACTTATGCAAAAATACGTCGTCAATTTGGTGAAACCTCACAAACTGAGTTAAGCCGATTTGTACAAGAGTTACCGCAGGACGATCTCGCGTTTGAAAATAAAAAGGCGCCAAATACGCAAGTAGAGCGAATGGAAAAAGGCCAAGCAAGGGTCGCTAACCTTCGTGCAATGTTTAAAAAGCCTGAGTAATACCTCAGGCTAATTTTATAAAGACTGGGTTGCTTGTATTTTAGGTAACTCAGAACACACTAGAGCGTGTTGTTTTCCCACAAAAAATGCCAAACCGTGCTTGTCTAGTAAAGCTCTAAAATTAAGTATTGATGGCCCTTTAGCAATGACTTTCATTGCTTTGAGCTTCGTAATTGCTAGCACCCCTTGTAGCTGAAAATCGTAACTTTCTTGTTGTAAAACACGCTTACTAAAGGTCGAGCTAAGTAGCAGATAGTCAAAATTAATATCGGTTAGTAAATTAAGTTCGCATCGATCTTTAGCGAAATTGTTTAAACCAATTGAATAACCAAGTTGTGATAGCTTTTTGAGGTTTTCTATTTGTGTTGCGCTTGCGTGACGAATTTCTTGCTCATCAAATATCAAACAAAGCTGG
Source organism: Pseudoalteromonas sp. SWXJ133 (assembly GCF_015864365.1). Taxonomy (NCBI): domain Bacteria; kingdom Pseudomonadati; phylum Pseudomonadota; class Gammaproteobacteria; order Alteromonadales; family Pseudoalteromonadaceae; genus Pseudoalteromonas; species Pseudoalteromonas sp. SWXJ133. Next base: position 63,121 of record NZ_JADYXJ010000019.1, on the reverse strand, counting down.
CTATGTCCTTGTTGTTTATTTAGCGTATCTGTAAATAAAACAAATTCGTGCTCCTCGAGTAGTAAACCAGAGCAAGGAACCAGCGCCATAGTTACATTTGCGGTAATTGCTTGTGCATAAGCGCGTTGTAATAACTGTAACTCTATCTCGAGGTGCTGTTCTTTATCTGATGCAAACTTTTTCAAAATATCAAAGCTAGTAAAGCCAAGTATTGGGTGTTCACCAAATGCTTCAAATAAAGATTCAGACTGATGTTGCTCATCAAGCGTAATTATTTCTGAGCTTCTAAAACTCATAGGTAATATATCAAGGTGATGTTGTGCTTTTAGAGCTTGCGCAGGTATTGATTGCGTTAATAGCGAATGAAATAGCTCGTAGCGATTTTTTCCTGAGTTTTTAGCGTGATACATTGCAGCATCGGCATCACGAATAATTTCATCCGTATGCATATAGCTTTGCTTTGAGTAGGTTATTCCTATACTAGCACCACTTTGAAGTGATTCGCCTTTAAGGCAAAAAGGCTTTTTCATTAAGTCGATAATACGATTAGCAACATCTTCTGCTTGTTGAGGCTCAGTTAAATGCGTTAATAAAATAACAAACTCATCACCGCCTAGACGCGCGAGTAAGTCGTGTTCGCGTGTACACTGGGTAAATAACTCACCAACGTTAATTAAAAATTGATCGCCAGCATGGTGACCAAGCTGGTCATTAATGTCTTTAAACTTATCTAAATCGATAAATAAAACAGCAAAATTATGTTCAGGAAAACGCTGATAATGTTGTAGCGTTTTTTCAAGCTGAGTTAAAAATAGGCTGCGATTAGGTAAGCTAGTAAGAGAGTCGTGATGTGCGTCATGATAAAGCTGCTGCTCTATTTTTTTGCGTTCATCTATTTGCATTTGTAAGTGTAAATTAGTTTGACGCAGTTCTTTGGTTTTTTCGTTTACTCTAAATTCGAGTTCTTGGTGGCTTTTTGCAATAGCTTGATTGGCGAGCTTTGTTTGTAAAACAGCTGCAATTTGATGTGATACAAAGGTAATTAGCTCACAATCATCCTGGCTGAAAATATGTTTGTTATCGTAAGCTTGGCAAACAATGAGGCCGATGACACCTTGAGCTGTTTTAAGTGGAGCGCCTAACCAACTAGTGGCCATTTGCTCTTTTTGTACAGGCTTAGCTCTTTGTACTACACCGCTTTCTATTAATTCTTTTGCCCTACACGGGTGTATAAGTTGCGTTTCTTCAGTGCTTATTACCAGTTCACTATAACCTTTAGCAAAGCGTCTTGGTTGTGTGTTTTCTTTAAATTCATCTACACAATAAGGAAAGCTTATCCAGCCAGACTCTTTATCATAAAGTGCAATATATAAGTTTTCTGCGTAGGTAATTGTTTTTATTATTTCATGTATCTTAAAGTAAGCATCATCAAGGTTTTTAGCTTGCGTTGCTATTTCGGATATTTTAAACAGAATTTGTTGGCGTTGAAGAGCGCGTTTACGTTGTTCTATTTCAAGGTTTAACGCGTCGTTACTTTGAGTGAGTGCACGGGTGCGAATTTTAACTTCTGACTCAAGGAGCTCTCGTTTTTTTACACGCTCTATTGCAGTTGCTAAATAAAGCGACATAAACTCAAGTAATTGTATTTGTTGTGAGCTATAGCCTTGTTTTGTATCGTAACTTTGCGCTGCTAATACACCGATAATATTATGTTCTTGGTAAACCGGTACACCTACCCAATGCTCTGCTGGAGTGCCTAATGCTTTAAATAAGCCTTCTGCTGCGGCACCTTGCATTTGCTGTTTGGTAAAGCATGTGGTTTTACCCTGTTTAAATACATAACCAGTGGCGCCTTCATCAAAGCTATTTGATTGATTAAGGGCGACGGCAATACCATCTTTTTCATCTGAAAAGTAAGAAAGTTCTAGCGATTGACTGTATTGATTTAACAGCACCACATAAAAACTTTTACTCGGCACATACTTTTGTAAAATGTCGTGGATAGCTGGATAAAGTAGGGTTAGCTCGGCAACAGTACTTGCTTGCTCTGATAATTGTATCAGCGCATTTTGTAAGTGATGTGATTGTTTGTATTTATTGAGTAATGTTTTTAGACGTTTATTTTGATACGCCAATTTACTCGATACTGAGAGTTTATCTTCCAATGATATAACCGGCTATTCTTATTGTATAGTTATTAGCCTTATACTTTCACTTTTAGCGCCTATCGTCAAGTTGATATTCGTACTACCATACTGGCTAGAAACACTATTTTAGGTATTAAAAAAGGCTTACCGAAGTAAACCTTTTTTGTGTATTTTAGCTGTATTTATTTAGATGTCATGAAGTCGATAGCAGCGCTTATCTCATCATCAGAACAATCCATACAGGTGCCTTTTGGAGGCATCGCATTAAAGCCATTTAGTGCATGCTCAAGTAAAGTGTCTTTACCTTTAGCTATACGTGGAGCCCAATCGTCAGGCGATTTAGGCGCGCCTAGTGCACCAGTACCGTGACATGCAAAACACGCACCTTGATACACTTGCTCACCAGAACGAGGGCCTGTAGGCGCCGCTGCTACAGCAGCTTTATCGCCTTCAAGGTATACAGCACCAACCGGCGCGAGACGTGCTTTAATTGCATCTTCAGTCATAGAGTTATCATATGGCTGTGCGTATGCAGTGGTTGCTAGCATTAATAATGCTGCAGCTGTTAATTTTTTCATTTTGCCTTGCTCACTTCGATTTGAACGTGATCAATCACGATTAAAGATGACGGAAATTAAACCGATTATAACTCTCTGAGCCAATTTATAAAATGCTAAGAGGCGTTTTTATTAATAAAACTGACTACTTTTTGCGTTAACGCAATAAAATTTAATTATTTACTGTTTTTTGTTAAGCAATTTAATAAGCGCAAACAGTCATACAATTAACTTTTAGATCCTAAGATCAATTTATTGATAATACGCTACTAACTAGTTTTTCGATCCCTGCATCGGCTTCAATAATCGATTGGGCAAGCATATAAGCTGGGGTTGTAACTAGCTTATTTGGCTGATCAATAACAACATCATCTACTGCACAATTTATATGTTTAGCGCCTAATGTGCTTAGCGCTTGTGCTGTCTCTGCATCGTTACCAATCGTAAGTACAGCGTTATCGTAAATAAATGGGATCAAAACGGGTGCAATACACATATAACCAGCAGGCTTATTTTCTTTTGCAAATGATTTACAAGCATTAAGTACGTCTTCATTAATATTTGCTTTTGCGCCTTTAATTGCAAAGTCACATAAGTTTTTTGCAGCGCCAAAACCGCCAGGTACAATTAATGCGTCAAACTGAGTTGCGTCTAGTTCAAGCAGCGATTTAATGTCACCCCGTGCAATACGAGCCGCTTCTGTTAATACATTACGCTTATCAGGCATTACTTCGCCCGTTAAATGGTTAATGGTATGAAGTTGTTCAATATCCGGTGCAAAACACTGATACGTTGCGCCATTTTTGGCTATATGTAATAAAGTTAAAATTGCTTCATTAATTTCACTACCATCGTACACACCAGACCCTGCTAATATTACCGCTACGTTTTTCATGCTTTTGTGCCCCTAAAGTCTTTTTTATAAGTCGATCGGATGAAGTCTAACATGCTCAAAATTTCTCGCGAAAATAAATTTTTAGTACAAAAATCATTCTCTATGCAAGTTGTATTGCGGTTTATGCCATTTGCGATCACTTTGCCTTTAAAAAAATTATAAAGGATCGCTATGATCTTCGATCCATTGTGCTAGAATACTCCTCCGGTTATTTAAATGGACGCGAATAATCAAAGTGAATAACAGCACAAGCAGTCATTAGAAAACCTTTTTCCACATTGGTTTAAAATAATAAAAAAAGAACCTCGTATTATCTTTTTTAAATTAAAACATACAGTTAAAGTATTTTCTAGGCATTTTATAATGCTTTGGAAGAATAGCTCGTGGCTGTTATCTACACACTTATCCACAGCTTGCTATAGTTTTAATAACACGATAAGCAGTAATTCACTGTCGTTTTATTTACTACCTTATGGCATGCTTATAATTACCTTAATTTTTTGCATTTAGGATCCAAATTCACCATGGCTCAGATCCCCGAAAACCCACTTATTTTAGTTGATGGCTCGTCATATTTATTTCGTGCTTATCATTCTCCGCCGCATTTAACTAATTCTAAAGGTGAAGCTACGGGCGCTATTTATGGCGTGATCAACATGCTTAAAAGCTTGATCAGACAATACAATCCCTCACATATGGTGGTTATATTTGATGCTAAAGGTAAAACGTTCCGTAACGATATGTATAGCGAGTATAAGGCAAATCGTCCGCCTATGCCGGATGACTTACGCACTCAAATAGCACCAATACACAGTATTATTAAAGCGATGGGCTTTCCGCTAATTAGTATTGAAGGCGTTGAAGCTGATGATGTTATTGGTACATTTGCACGTATAGCGTCAGAGCAAAAACGACATGTACTCGTCTCTACTGGCGATAAAGACATGGCACAGCTTGTTAATGAACACGTTATGCTAATAAACACGATGACTGACAGTATTTCAGATCCCGTTACCGTGGTTGAAAAGTTTGGTGTAGGCCCTGAACTTATTATTGATTACTTAGCATTAATGGGTGATAAGGTCGATAATATTCCGGGTGTTGAAGGTTGTGGTCCTAAAACTGCAGTTAAATGGTTAGAAAAATATGGTTCTCTTCAAGGTGTAATGGATCACGCCAGTGAGATTAAAGGTAAAATAGGCGAAAAGTTAGCAATTGCTCTTGATCATCTGCCTTTAAGCTACGAACTTGCGACAATTAAGTGCGATGTTGAAGTTGAATCTGATCTTGATACATTCAAACTTCAAGAGCCTAACAAAGACGAATTAATTGCATTATATGGTGAGTGCGAATTCCGTCGTTGGTTAGCTGAATTACTTGATAATCCTAAAGATGCTGAAACACATTTAGCTGTACCTACCCAAGCCACTGAATTACCAAAAGTAGAAGATGCTCATTACGAAACTATTTTAACGCAAGTGCAATTTGATACGCTAATAGAGCAATTAAATAGTGCTGAGTTATTTGCATTTGATACTGAAACAACCAGCCTTGATTACATGAAAGCGCAATTGGTGGGTATGAGCTTTGCCGTAAAAGCGGGTGAAGCTGTGTATTTACCGGTAGCGCATGACTATCCGGGTGCGCCTGAGCAATTAAGCCTTGAATTTGTAATGCAAAAGCTAGGTCCAATTTTGGCAGATGAAAACAAAGCTAAAGTAGGGCAAAACCTTAAATATGACAAAAGCGTATTAGCGAATGCAGGCTTTGCGCTAAATGGTATTAAGTTTGACACTATGCTTGAGTCGTATGTATTTAATAGTGTAGGCACGCGTCACGATATGGACTCGCTAGCACTTAAATACCTAGGTCATAAAAATATTAGCTTTGAAGATATTGCTGGCAAAGGTAAAAAGCAACTTACCTTTAACCAAATTGAACTTGAAAAAGCAGCACCTTACGCCGCTGAAGATGCCGATATTACTTTGCGTTTACACGAAGTGCTTTGGCCAAAAATAGCAGCTGATGAAAAACTAAAATCGGTATTTGAAGATATAGAAATGCCACTTATTAGTGTGATTTCTGATATTGAACGCACCGGTGTTGCGATAGATAGCAATATGCTTGGAGCGCATAGCATGCGTTTAGGCGAGCGTTTAATTGAGCTTGAAAAAGAAGCGTTTGAAATAGCAGGCGAACCATTTAACTTAAGTTCGCCAAAACAGCTACAAGTACTGTTGTTTGAAAAGCTTGGACTGCCTATTATTAAAAAAACGCCTAAAGGTGCACCTTCTACCGCAGAAGAAGTACTGCAAGAACTTGCTCATGATTATCCGCTACCTAAAGTAATTATAGAGCACCGAGGTTTATCAAAGCTTAAATCAACTTACACCGATAAATTACCATTAATGGTGAATGAGAAAACCCAGCGTGTACATACGTCTTATCATCAGGCAATTACAGCTACGGGGCGCTTGAGTTCAACTGATCCTAATTTACAAAATATTCCTATTCGTTCAGAAGAAGGACGTCGTATTCGTGAAGCGTTTATAGCCGCAGATGGTTATAAAATTGTTGCTGCCGATTACAGTCAAATTGAGCTGCGTATTATGGCGCATCTTTCACAAGACAAAGGTCTATTAAATGCATTTGCTAACGGCTTAGATGTACATAGTGCAACTGCCGCTGAAGTATTTGGTGTCGAGCTTGATGATGTAACTACCGATATGCGCCGTAAGGCGAAAGCAGTAAACTTTGGCTTAATTTACGGTATGTCGGCATTTGGTTTAGCACGTCAACTAGATGTGCCACGCCACGAAGCGCAGCATTACATAGATAAATACTTTGAGCGTTTTCCAGGTGTATTAGAGTACATGGAAACAACGCGCGAAAAAGCAGCTGAAAATGGCTACGTTGAAACAATATTTGGTCGTCGCCTACATTTACCAGAAATAAACGCACGTAATGGGGCGCGCAGAAAAGGAGCCGAACGTGCTGCTATAAACGCACCAATGCAAGGTACTGCCGCCGATATTATCAAAAAGGCAATGCTGAGCGTTAACCGCTGGGTACACGAACAAGCACCAAATACAATTAAGCTGCTTATGCAAGTGCACGATGAATTAGTATTTGAAATCAAAACAGACTGCGCACCACAGTACACAAAACACATCTGTGAACTGATGTCGCAAGCTGCTGCGCTAGATGTACCACTTATAGTTGAAGCTGATGAAGGTGACAACTGGGAACAAGCTCATTAATGCAATTTGAGCATTTTAATTAAAGCGCCTTTTGGCGCTTTTTTTATGTTTAATAAAAATGGCGAATAACAGCGATTCAATCAGGTATATGCAAGCTTTAGTTAAAATAAGGTTAATTTAAGCAACTATTTGTATTAAATAGTTATATGTTCGTCAATTCGAGCTGTTTTACAGGAATATGATTGTATTTTAATGCGTGCTTTTGTTAAAGTCCCGCCTGTCCTATCCTGTAGGACATCCTGTTGATGATGCATCTGAAAGGGTGCAACAAATTGATAGCTTCTCCCCAGTTTGCTATACCGGCCTACCAACTTGTTTGGTGGGCCGTTTTTTGTTTTACGCCTGAAAATCCTATCTAATTAATTCTTTATTGCGCTATACCAATTGTATTATTCATTCGTCATTTCGAGGTGGTTTGGGTACATCGCAGGTGATACCATCGAAGTGATATTATTTTTATTCTTTTCATTTTATTACTAAGGAGTGCGTTATGTTTAAAGCATTAGCTATTGCAGGTTTTTCTTTATCAAGTTTAGTTATTTCTAATGTTGCTCAGGCCAATTGGCAGCTAGTGAATGATAAAAGCCAACTAAGCTTTGTTTCAATTAAAAAAGATTCGATTGCTGAAGCTCACCATTTTACTAACCTTGAAGGTATGCTTTCTGATAAAGGCGAGTTTAGCGTTAATGTTGATTTAACATCAGCTGAAACTCTAATTCCTATTCGTAATGAGCGTTTAACGACATTTTTATTCGAAGCGGCTAAATTTCCAAATGCTGTTTTAACTGCAAATTTAACTAAAGAACTGAGCAATATTAAAAAGCCTGGTCAATATGTATTGAAGGGTATTAAAGCTGAGCTTGATTTTCACGGTAATAAAAAGCCATTGGCAATTGATGTACTCGTTAACAGCACGCAAAGTGGTGATTTAACGGTATCATCATTAACACCTATTATTATTAATAGTGATGATTTTGGTGTAACCGAAGGCGTTAAAAAGCTGCAAGAGCTAGCGGGCTTACCTTCAATTGCAACAGCAGTGCCTGTTACATTTGCAATTACACTTAAAAAACAGTGATTTCTTTAAGTGAGCTTAGCAAGCAATTAAGCGAGCCAAGCAAACCTTTTGATAGTTGGCAGCCTAATCATTGTGGTGAACTGCCAATTGTCATTAATCATGAGGGGAAATGGTTTTACGATGGCAGCGAAATAACACGCCCAGCCATGGTGAAGCTGTTTGCTTCTGTTCTATGTAAAGAAGGTGAGCAATTTTATTTAAAAACACCTGTCGAAAAAATAACAATAACGGTTGATGATGCGCCGTTTATTATTGTTGATTGGCGTTTTGAAAATACAGTGCAAGGGCAGGTGTTGTGTTGTATTGATAATTTAGCTAGGCAGTGGTTGGTGAACGCTCAGCAGCCTTTAGTTATAAAAGACTATAAAGGGTCAAAAGTACCTTATCTAAAGCTACCTTATGGCTGTAGTGCGCGTGTTGCGCGAAGCGTATATTATCAGTGGGCTGAAAAAGCCGAGTCTGATAAACTCGGCTATTTTATTAAATCTGCAGGAAAGCAGTTTTATTTATCGTAACGCCAGCGTTTAAGTCTCTGGGTTAGTTTCGTCTGTGATTGTTTCATCGGTAGGTGGTACAGCAATAACAGGACCTAAAAACCATTCATCTAGTTTTTTAGCTACTTCTGGTAAACCCGTGCCTTTTAATGATGAAAATGCATGAACTGTAATATCCCCATCAAGCGTGCTTAATTCACGACGAACTTGCAGTACTTGTGATTTACGAGGGCCTTGCTTTAATTTATCGGCTTTAGTTAATAGTGCCAATACTGGAATTTCACTACCAATAGCCCAATTAATTAAATCGCGGTCTAAATCTTTTAATGGATGACGAATATCCATTAAAATAACAATACCTTTTAGGCTTTGACGCTTTTGTAGGTATTCGCCTAGCGATTTTTGCCATTTCTTTTTCATTTCGATTGGTACTTTAGCAAAACCATAGCCTGGTAAATCGATAAGGCGCATATCGTCAACATCAGCTAAATCGAATGTATTGATTAGCTGAGTACGTCCAGGTGTTTTACTTGTACGTGCTAGCTTCTGATCGGTTAATGCATTTAATGCACTCGACTTACCTGCGTTGGAGCGACCGGCAAACGCAACTTCAATTCCCGTATCAGCAGGTAATTTAGTAATGTCGGGAGCGCTTGTTACGAAAGACGCAGTATTATATTTGATACGAGATTTGAGCACAGGCTCTCCTAAAACTTAAATAAATAACGTTGAGTAAACCAAATTCACTCAGGGCGCGTATTTTATACTATAAAGGATGTATTAAAAAGCGTATTTAACCACCTAAAAACAGCACCTATGGTACATTTAAAACATGTTAAAGCTTAATCTAAGTCAAAACCCTGTAAATTATAAGCTTAATATGTGTAGAAAACGTGCCAGAGAATTTATTATCGTGTAGAATATATGTATTACAACATCACGATTGTAGATGATACAGGGTCGGAAACAGAGAATTCACCATGAAAAAAATAGCACTATCTTTAACAATATTGCTTGGTGCGTTGTCAGCAAGCAACGCAACAGCATTTGATGGCGATGTAAACGCAGGTAAAGAAAAATCAGCAACGTGTGCGGCTTGTCACGGCCCAGACGGTAATGCGCCGGTTAATATTTACCCTAAAATTGCAGGTCAACATCCAGATTATATCCTTAAGCAACTTCAGGATTTAAAATTAGGTATGACGTCAGGCGGCAAAGAAGGGCGTATGGATCCAGTAATGAGCGCTATGGCTATGCCACTTAGCGAGCAAGACATGAAAGATCTAGCTGCTTATTTTTCTTCAATGAACATGACTGAAGGTGCTACACCTAAAGATGTTGTTGAAGTTGGCGAGATGCTTTTTAAAGCAGGCGATGCAGAACGTGGAATTCCATCATGTGCAGCATGTCATGGCCCACGTGGTAATGGCTCGTCACTTGCTAAGTTTCCAAAAATTTCTTTTCAGCATCCAGGATATATCAAGGCTCAACTTGAAAAATTCCGTGATGGTACTCGTCATAATGACTTAAATGGCATGATGGGCGATATTGCAAAAAAATTAACAGATAAAGACATCGAAGTACTTTCTCAGTATTTAGGTGGCTTACACTAAAGTCGTATTTATTTAGCAGTTAATAATAAATAAACTACAATGTGTTAAAAAAGCAGCCTAGGCTGCTTTTTTTGTGTCAAAAATTAACGATATCGTCCGTTTTAATGTAAGACATTGACCATGTCTGGTTGTAAGAAAAGTCTTATTTTTATTTTTTATTATTTATTAACTTATTGTAATTTATGTTTATTTTTATATCTCAATGTAATAAAGATAATAAAAGTTATATAAACCAGTTGTAACAAAATCATTAACGAGTAAATTAACCACTGTCGCAAAACAACAATAACAAAACGGAAATAACTATCAAGGAAAGTAACGCGGCATGACTACATAGCATAAGATTAGTGCTACTAAAGGAAATAATAAAAAAGTGTCAGGATGACCGAAAATAATAAAAAACTCATGGAAGTTTAATAATAAAAACAAAATGGAATGTAACAAGGAACGTAAAAATAATAACAATACGGACTGATAATAATAAAAATAATAAAGACTAAAAAAAGTCGAAGGGAGAAGTGTCCAGATAATGGCGCTCAGATTAGCAGGCGGTAGAGATGTTTTCTCTACCGCCTTTTTATTTGTCCTGTTACAATACCCACCGTTTAAAATTAGCGATTAATTAGCTAAGGCGCTTTTAAATGAGAGACCCAACCTCTAAGCGCAAACTGAATTCTTCTGGCTAGGCCAGCACTGCGATGCCCATTAATTTGCGCTTCGCTCAAAACCTCTTAAGTGAGATGATCAAGATATGAGTAGAACTAAAAAGTCACGCAAAAGCCCAGCAAACGGACCTGTTCGTTTAAGCCAAGATAAGCTTAAAGAAATGCGCGCATTAAAAGAGCAGCGAGTTAAAAAAACCAAAGGCGCTAAGCCAGGTTCTCGTAACGCGCCAGATTTACTAGATAGCGAAAGCCATAATGCTGGTCACGCGCCTAAAGATAAGCGTGTAGGCAGTAAAAAGCCTGTACCATTAATTGCAACTGCGCCTGAGCCTAAAGTTGAAATGAAACGCAACTTAAAGCCAACTATTGAGCTGAAAAAGGTAATCGAGCCTGAATTTACACCTGAACAAGAGCTAGAAGCACTTGAGAATGACGAGCGTTTACTTAAATTAGTAGAGCGTCATGAAGAAGGTGAAATGCTAACTGGTAAAGATGCTAAGTACTTTAATAGCCGTATTGCTCGCCATCAGGCGTTATGTGAAATTCTTGGTATTGAAGACGAGGATGAAGACGAATTTGAAGATGACCTTGAAGATGATATTGAAAGCAAAGGCAATTCTGATTTCGATCAATACTTATCTGACGATTTAGCCAACGAATGGTTAGATGAAGACGACAAATAGTAAGGATAAATAATGAGTACCGCGGTAATTTTAGCCTTACTTTTAGGCGCTGCTATAATAGTTGGTCTGGCATTTTATGCGGGTCAGTTGCTGTATAAGTTAAATGCGCAAAAAAAGTTAATTGCTAAAACGCAGGCTGAACAAAAGCAAAAGCTTGAGAAGTCGCGTTTAAAGCGAAATGCCAAACTAGCCGATAGTATTCATTTAATTGCGCGTGCAATGAATGAAGAGCAGTGTGAGTTTTCTGAAGGCTGTTTACGTATTTGGGTACTTATGTCTCAATATGGCTTTGAGAGCGAGCGTGATTTAACGACACAATATCCTGGCATTTATAAAATGTACCAGGTAGTTAAAGAAATGCCGACACACGATGCACGTAAAAAATATGCTAAAAAAGAGATTTTTAAGCTAGATAAGGCTCGTTGGCAAGCTGAAGAAACACTTAAAGATGAAGTTAAAGCCGATTGCGCTAAAATTATCATCGAGTTTAAAGCCGCTCCTGGCAGCGATAAAGTAGTTTTTAACTAGCTTTAGTTTTTCGAGTACTCAAAAAAAGCAGACCTTGGTCTGCTTTTTTTATGCGTAAAAATTTTCATACTAATTGCATTAAATTAGTATCAGTTAAATCACTCGTGAAAAACGCGTCGCATTTATTTGTTTTTGTAAATGAGCGTCAAAGCACATGCAAATAATACGAATGAATAAGTTGCCGCGTGGCGTTACGCTAATTTTATTATCATTTATAGTGACTAGTTCATCTTTTATAAGTGGCGTAAGCGCAATTAACGCATCCTCAAAGTAGTCATTAAATATAAGCGCATGCTTTTCGCTAAAGTCTTGTATATCTAATTCAAACTGGCAAATGAGCTGCTTAATTGCATCAGCACGAATTACATCATCATGCGTTAAGTGCATACCTTTATTAAGAGCACAGCCGATTTGTGTTTCGATGCTGTGGTAATAATGTTTTAATTCTTTTTGATTTTGTAAAATGGCAGTGCCAATTTGTGAAATTGATGACACGCCTAAGCCTAATAAATCACAATTTCCATGTGTTGTATAACCTTGAAAATTACGATGTAACTTGCCTTCATTTTGCGCAATAGCTAGTTCGTTATCGGTTTTTGCAAAGTGGTCCATACCAATAAATTGATAGCCTGCTTGCGTCATCTGCTCCAGCGTGTTTTTAAACATAGTGAGTTTATTATGTGCACTGGGTAAATCTGCATCTTTAATCTTACGCTGTGCGGCAAAGCGCTCTGGTAAATGCGCGTAGTTAAACACCGATACTCGGTCAGGGCTTAACTCAATAAGTTGCTCTATAGTTTGCTTAAAGCTCTCTGGCGTTTGCAGAGGAAGCCCGTAAATCATATCTGCATTAATAGATTGAAATCCCAGCTCGCGAGCTTGTGTAATTAATTGCTTGACCGTATCTGCATTTTGCGGGCGATTAACAGCAAGTTGCACGTCGTCGTTAAAGTCTTGAATCCCAAATGAGACACGGTTAAAGCCAAGTATTCTTAGATCAACAAGCATATTATCGGCAAGTGAGCGTGGGTCTATTTCAATGCCGCGCTCTGTTGTGCTTGTAAAATTAAAGTGCTGCTCTAAAAGCTTTATTAAACGGGTCATTTGTTTTGCGGTTAAAAAGGTGGGAGTACCGCCACCTAAATGTAATTGCTCAACCGTGTAGTTTTTAAATAAATGAGCTTGGGCAGTAATTTCTTTTGCTAAAAAGTCGAGATACGTATCGGCCTTAGATTGATGGCGGGTAATTATTTTATTACAGCCACAGTAGTAGCAAAGCTGGCTACAAAACGGGATATGAATATATAGAGAAAGTGAACGACTCGTTGACGATTCTACAGCGCTTAGTAGGTCTTGTTGTTGATACCCATCACGCAGTGATAGAGCGGTGGGATACGAGGTATAACGCGGGCCAGACACATTATATTTGTTTATTAGGGTTTGATCCCATTGTGGAAGTTTAATCATCACGCGCACCTAAGTATTTATTTAGGGGGTGATTATAAAAAAGTACGCAGTGAGGCGGTTTGATCTATAACAAAAAAGGTGCCGAAGCACCTTTTTTAATAAAATATCAATTAATGCGGTCTAATTAATACGTAACAGTATGGGCATCTTTGAGATATTGAAATAACTCTTTATAACCTTTACCCGGCTTTTCAGCTTTCGCTTCTTTCGCCGCATTACGAACCAATTGACGCATTTGCTGACGATCAAGAGACGGAAACTGTTCAATAGTCTCATTGATAAGGTCATCACCTTGTTCAATTAGGTCTGAACGTAATTGCTCAATTTTTTTGACCAATACTTCAGCTTGGTTATTTTTATTAAGCATTACATCGATAATCGCTCTAATAGCGTCAATGTTTTCTACAGTACGCAACGTTTTAGCGATGTAGTTTAAATGACGGCGGTACGCGTCACTTTTATTACTTATTTTATCAGCAACAACCATTGCCGCTTTTAAATCGTCATTTAATGGCAGGCGTTCGCGCTGTTTTTTACCCATTTTGGCAATTTCAGTACCTAACTGATGAAACTCTTGCGCTTCGCGCTTAAGCTCCGTTCTTGATACATATTCAATTTCTTCTTCAATTTCAGCAGGCTTGCCTTTTTTCTTTGCCATGGGGTGCTCTTAAATAAAAATAACTTTTGCCATTATACATGAATATGATACTTAGGAATATTAGCTGATGTGATGCATTGAGTGTGTTAGCATTTAAATATAAGAAATGCGTGCATTATGCCTCTAAGGCTCAGGACTTAATTTATGAAAAGCCAACAAAACGATCCAATTTATTCTCAAATATCGCAAGTTAAAGATGCGGTAGCAGAAGTACTCGAACATGCCAAAAAATTAGGCGCAACAGCTGCAGAAGCGGCTATGTCTAGCACGTCTGGTTTATCGGTTAGTACACGAATGGGTGAAGTAGAAACCATTGAGTTTAACCAAGACGGCGGCTTAGGCATTAGTGTATACGTTGGTAATAATAAAGGTTCGGCGTCAACCGCTGATTTAAATCCAAAAACATTGCGCATGGTAGTCGAAAAAGCGATTGATATAGCCAAATTTACATCGGATGACCCATTTAACGGCGTTGCTGATAAAGAGTTACTTGAATTTAATCCTAAAGATTTAGATTTATACCATCCTTGGGATGTAAGCCCTGAAGAAGGTATTGAGCTTTGTCATGCTGCTGAGCAAGCTGCATTAAACGCAGATGAGCGCATTGTTAACTCTGATGGTGCGAGTTTTTCATCTCACCAAGGATTACGTGTTTATGGTAACAGCCATGGTTTGATAACTGGCTTTCCACGCACTCGTCATAGCATTAGTACTATGGTAATAGGTCAAGATGGCGAGCAGATGCAACGCGACTCTGCTTATACTGTTGCCCGCGACCAAGCGGGTTTAAATGATGCAGCGGCAGTTGGGCTTGAAGCAGCAGCTGAAACATTGGCTAAATTAAATAGCCAAAAGTTAGGCACAATGAAAGTGCCTGTTATTTTTAGAGCCGATATTGCAAATTCATTATTTGGTCACTTAGTGTCGGCAATTGGTGGTGGTGCGCTTTATCGTAAATCAAGTTTTTTACTTGATAGCTTAGGCACACAAGTATTTAGTAATTGTGTGAATATTGCCGAGCGCCCACATATTTTAAAAGGGTTGGCGTCGTCACCGTTTGATAGCGAAGGTGTTAAAACATTCGATAGGGAAATTATTCAAGGCGGCGAGCTACAAACTTATTTATTAGCAAGTTATGCCGCGCGTAAAATGAATATGACCCCAACAGGGCATGCTGGCGGTATACATAACTGGCTTGTTGAGCAAACTCATAACGATTTAACTGCACTATTAAAAACGATGGGCACCGGCTTATTAGTTACAGAGCTAATGGGGCAGGGCGTAAATACCGTAACGGGTGATTACTCTCGTGGTGCTGCTGGTTTTTGGGTTGAAAATGGTGAAATCCAATATCCTGTAAGCGAAATTACCATTGCTGGTAATTTAAAAGATATGTTTAAAGGCATATCTGCTATTGGTGGTGACATCGAACGCCGTGGTGGTATTCAAACTGGCTCAGTATTAATAGAGCAAATGCAAATAGCCGGCGCGTAGTATTAATACGCAGTGTATACTTAGACCTAGAGTATTATCTCTGGGTCTAAGTGAGCTTTTACGAGGTGTAAAATGGCTAAAGATAGATATGCACCAAAACCGCTAACCGATATTATGGCGGGGTTAAATAATCGTTTATCGGCTTATGCAGGCAAAAGCCAAGCACTTGATACACAGCAAACACTACTTAAAGATTTTTTAGGTCCTAAGTTGGGTGATAAATGCCGAGTAAGTAATTACCGAGATGGCACGCTAATGATAGAGGCGGTATCTGCACCTATTGCGCTTAGGCTTAATTATTTAAAAATGGATATGCTTTCGCATTTTAGAGCCGCCGGAATGGCAGAGCTCGGGCAAATAAAAATCACAGCAAATCCGCAAGCAACTCAACGATTAAGTACTGCGAATAAGTCGGGTAGCCCTGCATTTACCAACTCTCGTAAAATGAGTGAGCAAACAGCTGATTACTTAAACGCGATAGCATCTTCGGCCCCTCCTTCTTTAAAAGAAAAGCTAGAGCGTTTAGCGCTTCACGGAAAAAGTAAAAGTTAGCCTTAACTACCCACCATATTGTTATTGGTGGGGCTAATTTGGCAGCTCACCGCATTCAAAATACTTTGTTACATATTCCATTTTATTGTTGGCCTAATGAGGTTTATGATACTGCGTAGGCTTTATATTGATTGAAGCTCTTTGATACCCATTCCATTAAGTAAAAGCGTGTAGGCAGTGCTATTTTTATTCCTGCTATATTCAAGAATTTAATGGAGTTGGTATTAAGTTCTAACTAACAAACGGAATCATTATGAATAAAGTAACAATGGCCGCTGCGAGCATTGCGCTTGCACTTGGTTTAGTAGGTTGTGGTGAAAAACAACAAGAAGCTAAAGTAACCGACGCTCCAGTAGTAACAGCACTCGCTGAAAAACCACTAGAGCTTGGTATTGAATTAGCCAATATGGATAGTTCAGTACGTGCACAAGACGATTTTTACTACCATGTAAACGGTGAGTGGCTAGCAAAAACTGAAATACCGGGTGATAAATCTAACTACGGTTCTTTTTCGCAGCTATATGATGAGTCGCAAAAAGCGATGAAAATAGCCCTTGAAAGTGCAGCCGCTAACAAAGCCGCTGCAAAAGGCAGCGATGAGTACAAAATCGGTGCATTTTATAAAAGTTACATGAATCAAGCTGCGCGTAATGAGCTAGGTATTACGCCATTGCAACCGTCATTAGATACAATTGATAGCGTTAAATCTAAAGCTGATTTAGTGGGTTTAATGGCTAAAATTCAAAAACAAGGCGGTACTTTACCGTTTGGTTGGTTTGTAAATAATGATGCTAAAAACTCAAGCGAGTATGCACTGTACTTATCTCAGTCTGGCCTTGGTTTACCAGATCGTGACTACTACCTAAAAGATGACGAAAAATTCACTAAAATTCGCGCTTCTTACGAGCAATACATCACTGACGTTTTGGCAAAATCAGGCGTTAAAAATGCAGCAGAAGCCGCTAAGAGTGTTATTGCATTTGAAAAAACATTAGCTGATGCACAGTGGAGCCGCGTGCAAAGCCGTGATGCAACTAAATCTTATAACAAGATGACAGTAGCAGATGCAAGCAAGTTGATGGGTGACCTTGATTTAGCTGCATTCTTTAAAGATGCTGGTGTGACTGCGAGTGACATTATTGTACGTCAACCAAGCTACTTAGAAGCACTTGCTACTATTTACAAAGACACTGATTTAGCAACGTGGAAAAACTACTTAAAATTCCATTTTGTAAGTGGTTATGCAGAGCTACTTAGCGAAGATTTAGTTAATCTTAATTTTGACTTTTACAGCACAACGCTTCGTGGCGTAGAAGAACAAGCACCTCTTTGGAAGCAAGCGGTTGATGCATCAAACAGTGTACTTGGTGAAATTTTAGGTAAGGTATACGTTAAAGATAACTTCCCGCCAGAAGCTAAAGCACGCATGGAAGAGTTAGTTGATAACGTAATTAAAGGTTACGGTGTTGCTATTGAAAACCTTGAGTGGATGAGCCCTGAAACAAAGCTTGCAGCGAAAGAAAAGCTAGACAAATTTACACCTAAAATTGGTTACCCAGATACGTGGAAAGACTACTCTGAGCTAGAGATTAACTCAGATGAGTTAGTAGGTAATTACATCCGTTATAGCGAATGGGCATACGCAGACATGATTGCTAAATTGGGTAAACCAGTTGATCGTTCTGAGTGGCACATGACTCCGCAAACAGTAAATGCGTATTACAACCCAGTAAACAACGAAATTGTATTCCCAGCCGCAATTTTACAACCACCATTCTTTAATTTAGAAGCGGATGATGCTGTAAACTACGGTGCAATTGGCGCAGTAATTGGTCACGAGCTTGGTCATGGTTTTGACGATCAAGGTGCTAAATACGACGGTGACGGTAACTTACGTAACTGGTGGAGTGAGACTGACCTTAAGCAATTTGAAGAGCGTACAGCAGCTTTAGTTGCACAGTATAACGAATATAAACCTTTTGAAGATGCAAGTGTTAATGGCGAGCTAACGCTTGGAGAAAACATTGGTGACTTAGGTGGCTTAACGGTTGCGCATAAAGCGTATATGCTGTCTTTAGGTGATAAAAAATCACCAGTGATTGATGGTTACACAGGCGATCAACGTTTCTTTATGGGTTGGTCACAAATTTGGCGTCGTAACTATCGCGATGAAGAGTTACGTAATCGTTTATTAACAGACCCTCATTCACCAAGTCACTACCGTGTAATCGGTATCTTGTCGAACATGCCTGAGTTTTACGAAGCGTTTGACGTAAAAGAAGGTGATAAAATGTATATCAAACCAGAAGATCGCGTAAAAATCTGGTAATTGCATTACTATAAATAACAAAAAACCAGTAAGTTTTTAGCTTACTGGTTTTTTTGTATCTTGAACTTGTTCATCGACTAAGCACTCATGCATCCACTGCTCGTTATTAAGTATGCTTTTATAAAGCGCGAGTTGGTTTTGTGCTCGCTCCAAATTATGCTCTGCATGAGCCACTTTAAAGTACACATCGTTATTTAAATAATCAGTTAAAAAGCGCACACTTAACATAAGCGGCATTATTTTAGCGCCTAGCAGCAGGCTTTCTTGTTCTTTTGTACTCATGCTACTTTTTAATGGCGTTACATAGCCTTTAACAATGGCTGAAAATATATCTTTTCGAATAACAACGTTACGTAAGTTTGTTGAATCCTCGGCTTCGGGGGAGCAGAAAGTGCGTACCATGTCGCCAAAATCATAAAGCCGAAATCCTGCCATACAGGTGTCTAAATCAATCACTGCTTTTGCTTTGTGAGTTGCACTACAAAACAGCATATTATTTATTTTTGTATCGTTATGACACACTCTAAGTGGTATCTGCTTAGCTATGCAATTAAGCTCGGTGATTAAATGTTGCTGCGATAAGC
The DNA here is from genome assembly GCF_015864365.1 of Pseudoalteromonas sp. SWXJ133. Classification (NCBI taxonomy): domain Bacteria; kingdom Pseudomonadati; phylum Pseudomonadota; class Gammaproteobacteria; order Alteromonadales; family Pseudoalteromonadaceae; genus Pseudoalteromonas; species Pseudoalteromonas sp. SWXJ133. The sequence continues at coordinate 44,117 of NZ_JADYXJ010000019.1, read as the reverse complement.
AATATTCTATTTCGTCAGCGCAGTGCTTTACTCTATTTACAGAGTTATTTGTGGTTGCGGTATTTAATTGCTCAAAGCGCATCGCTAAGTTATGAAAATCAGGGATTACAGTATGTAGTTGTTGTGTATCAAAATCTTGTAATGCATGAGCGAATACGCCAAAGGCGTAAGCCGCTTGCTCGCTCTGTTGCGCATTTTTAACAACATCTTCGCTGTAACTGTCACTAATATAGTTAAGGACGCGATAATACGCGTTATTAATTTTTATTAAGTGTTCGTTGTTTTGTGTGGCTATATGCCTAACTGTTTCAAGGGGATAGTTGCTTTGTAGTTGTTTGGTACTTAAATGCTGCTCAATTAGCTTTGCATTACTTACTAACTGAGCAGGGTACTTAAATACCTCAGTATTTAGTTTTTGCACAATAAACTGTTTATCAATACTTGTAAGTAGCCATGTACTATTTATATGGCCGCTACCAATCGCACTAACTTGAGTTAACTCAGGGGGCAGCGCTAACAGTTCGCTTAGCTTATTTTGTATTGAGATGTTCATTGTGCTCACTTATGCCCATTTATTAAGCGTATCGGGCTACTATTTTTTCGATAATTTCAGCATTTGCTTCAGGGAAATCATAATTTTCTAATTCACTAATTGCTACCCATTCACTAGGTTGCCCTTCAGCGCCATGTGCTTCACCGCTAAAGTTACTTACTACGTGTACATCTAATTTAACGCACTTATCGCCGTAGTCATGTTCAATCACCATAAGTTGACTAGAGCTGTGAATTGTTAATCCAACTTCTTCAATAAGCTCGCGTTTAAGTGCAACAAAAACACTTTCACCTGCTTCTACTTTGCCACCAGGAAATTCCCATAAACCGCCTTGATGTTGTTCATCTGCGCGTTTACAAATGAATATAGCGTTATTTTTCTTAATAACACCAACAGCTACATGTACAATTTCTATAGTCATTACTTTAAAACTCCATAAAAAAAAGCGACGCTAGCGCCGCTTTTTAATAAGCTAATAACAATATTGGGCTATTTTAATTTACCGCAACATTGTTTGAATTTTTGACCTGATTTACAAGGACAAGGGTCATTACGACCTACTTTTGGTTCTGTACGAGCCATTACAGTAGCTGTTTCTGGTGCTGGCGCTTCGCCACCTACTTGCTCAGCTTCTTCATGTTGGTATTCGCGAGGAGCATTTTCACTTTTACGGTGTTGCTCTTCTACTTTTTCAACATCTTCTTCTGCGCGTACTTGTACTTTACTTAGGATGCTTACAACATCTACTTTCAAGTTTTCAAGCATTTCAGAAAACAGCTCAAACGATTCACGCTTATACTCTTGCTTAGGATTCTTTTGCGCGTAACCACGTAAATGAATACCTTGACGTAAGTGATCCATAGCAGCAAGGTGATCTTTCCAATGCTGATCAAGACTTTGTAGCATAATCGCTTTTTCGAATTGACGTAAAACAGAGTCGCCAACTTGCTCTTCTTTTTGCTTGTACGACTGCTCAACCGCCTGCTCAATACGCTCACGAAGTTTTTCTTCGTATAGTTTATTGTCATCTGCTAACCATTGAGTGATTGGCAACTCAAGTAAGAAGTCTTGTTTTAAACGCTCTTCAAGGCCAGGAATATCCCACATTTCAGCAAGGCTTTGCGGTGCAATGTACTGATCAATTACACTAGCAAGAACATCACCACGAATTGCTGTGATAGTCTCTGAAATATCGCCTTCTTCAAGTAGCTCATTACGTTGAGAGTAAACAACGCGACGTTGATCGTTTGCTACATCATCGTACTCAAGCAATTGCTTACGAACATCAAAGTTACGTGCTTCTACTTTACGCTGTGCATTTTCAATCGCACGGTTTACCCATGGATGTTCAATTGCTTCACCGCGTTGCATACCTAGTTTACGCATCATGTTAGTCATGCGTTCACCAGCGAAGATACGCATTAGTGCATCGTCCATCGATAGGTAGAAACGGCTAGAACCGGCGTCACCTTGACGACCAGAACGACCACGTAATTGGTTATCTATACGACGAGATTCGTGACGTTCAGTACCAATGATATGTAAACCGCCAGCATCAATTACCGCATCATGACGAATTTTCCAAGCTGCTTTAATTTCAGCAATTTGCTCAGCAGTTGGGTTCTCAAGCTTTTCAACTTCACTGTTCCAGTTACCACCTAACACGATATCGGTACCACGACCGGCCATGTTGGTTGCAATTGTTACTGTACCTGGTAGGCCAGCATCTGACACGATATCTGCTTCTTGCGCGTGAAATTTGGCATTAAGTACGTTGTGCTTAATTTTTTCTTTGCGTAAAAACTGTGATAAATACTCAGAGCTTTCAATTGAAATAGTACCTACAAGTACCGGTTGTCCGCGGTCTTGACAGTCTTTAATGTCAATTAAAATTGCTTCGTATTTTTCTTCTTGCGTTAGGTAAACTAAGTCGGCGCGATCATCACGAACCATTGGCTTATTAGTTGGCATAACAACAGTATCTAGGCCGTAGATAGATTGAAACTCAAAAGCTTCAGTATCGGCAGTACCTGTCATACCAGCTAGTGTTTCGTATAAACGGAAGTAGTTTTGGAACGTAATAGATGCAAGTGTTTGGTTTTCGTTCTGAATATTTACACCTTCTTTAGCTTCAACAGCTTGGTGTAAACCTTCTGACCAACGACGACCTTCCATTGAACGACCAGTATGCTCATCGATAATGATTACTTCGTTTTCTTTTACTACGTAATCAACATCTTTTTGGTATAGCTTGTGAGCACGAAGGGCCGCATAAACGTGACTTAGTAGCGTAATGCTTGCTGCTGAGTAAAGCGAATCGCCTTCTTCAATTAAGCCGCGTTCAGTAAGTAGCTCTTCTACTTTAATTTGACCACGTTCTGTTAAATGAACTTGCTTAGACTTTTCATCAATAGTGTAATCGCCGTCGCCTTCAACACCTTCTTCGTCTTCTTTTTCTTGAAGTTCAAGTAAAGGAACGATGGTATTTATTTCAGTGTATAGCTCAGAGCTGTCCTCAGCTGGGCCTGAAATAATAAGCGGAGTACGCGCTTCATCAATTAAGATTGAATCCACTTCATCGACTACGGCATAAAATAATGGACGCTGAACACGTTCATCAATGCTAAAAGCCATATTATCGCGAAGATAGTCAAAACCAAATTCGTTATTTGTACCGTACGTAATGTCAGCAGTATAAGCTAGCTTCTTCTGCTGTGGCATCATACCCGGTACGTTACAGCCTACAGTAAGGCCTAAAAATTCAAATAACGCACGGTTGGTTTCAGCATCACGTTTAGCAAGGTAGTCATTCACAGTAATTACGTGAACACCTTTGCCTGTTAAGCCGTTTAAATAAGCTGGTAGGGTAGCTGTTAGTGTTTTACCTTCACCGGTACGCATTTCTGCAATGCGACCTTGATGTAAAACCATACCACCTAATAACTGCACGTCGAAATGACGCATGCCATTTACACGCTTTGACGCTTCACGTACCACAGCAAAAGCTTCAGGTAGGATATCGTCAAGGCCTTGTCCGTTATCGTAACGTTCTCTAAACTCAGCTGTTTTAGCTCTTAAATCTTCATCAGAAAGCGCTTCAAGTTGCGTTTCTAGCGCATTGATTAGCGCGACCGTCTTTCTTAAGTTTTTAATAGTGCGGTCATTGCGACTACCAAAAAGCTTGGTAAATAAATTAGATATCATGATAAAACCGTTACAATGTATTCTTTGTCAGCCGAGTATCGGCTAACCCATTTTTAACAATTGGTAATTAATATGTGCTTTTAAATAACACTTAGAACATATTAATTAGCAATATTGTATTAAACCGCTCAAAAAGCACTGTTTATTACGTGCGCTACTATACCAGACTCTGCCAAACAACAAACTATCTCAATAAAAAGATCTGTGTATAAAATCGAAAAATTTGATCTGGTTCGTAAAAATAACTTTGTATTACTCAATTACAGTAAAAATAGTAGCGAACTGTAAAGATATGGTGCTAAATAAATTAAAAACAAGGGGACATTCATGCTTAAATTTAACGCATGGATATGGATTCTAAACGCGCTATTTTTGCACCTAATCTATTTGATTAACCAACAACAATACTTCAAAGATGATTGGTTGGTTTTTGTATAATAATTATTTACATCAGTGCACATACGCTTTTGATTTAGTAGAGTAGTTATAATCATATCTAGTTTTAATTTGAATTAAAGTTAGAGGTTTACACTTGTTTTCCTTTTAAAGTAAAGGCTTAGGTGAAAATGACAAATAAAAGTAATAAATTAGTAGTGTTAGGTGCAGGTTGGTTAGGACATGCTTTATGCGTAAGTGCGCAAAAAGCTGATTGGCAAGTACAAGGAACGCATAGAACAGATATACACGAGTTTGATTTTGAGCGTCAGTTTACACTTGAAGATGGGCAATTAAGACATCAAGTTGATTTACAAAATGCTTATTGGGTATGTGCTATTCCACCACGTAGCAGGCACAGTGAAAGTAATTATCCTGAAACACTCACCGCAGCGCTTAAGCTCTCAAAGGAGTTAAATGCAAAGGGCTTTTTATTATGCTCATCAACCGGGGTGTACGATCAAGAGCCTGGTGTATATAGCGAAAGTTGCGATATTTCATGCACAAACAAGCGCCAAATAAAGCTCTATGAGGCAGAAGAGCAAGTACTTGAGCAAGACGGGAAAGTGCTGCGTTTAGCTGGATTACTAGGGCCTAATAGAGAACCGGGTCGTTTTGTGGCAGGCAAAGAGCTTAATACATCAAGTGAGCAAGTAGTAAATATGGTGCATCAACAAGATGTAATTAATGCTGTTTTTGCGGTGATAGAGCACTGGCAAGTAGGGCAAAATATTTATAATGTTGTTAATCCTGCGCACCCAACAAAAGCTGAATACTACGCAGTGAAGTGTGCAGAACATGGTGGCGAGTTACCACGCTTTACCAGTGATGATAAAGCTGAGCGCAAAGTTATTGGCTCAGCTATTGAAGCGCTAGGCTTTACTTACCAATATGGTATTTAATATGCTGAAGGCAGGGGACTGCTCTCTATGAAGTCGCATAGCTTACCTTCACTTAGTAATGTATTAGCAGCTTCGATATCGGGAGCAAAGTAGCGGTCTTTATCATAATAACTTACATGCTCGCGTAATAACGCTTTAGCGCTTTGCACTTTATGTGATGGTTCAAGCGGCTTTCTAAATTCTAGCCCTTGAACCGATGCTAACCATTCTATTGCCAAAACACCTTGGGTATTATTGGCCATTTCATCTAAGCGCCTTGCTGCAAAGGTTGCCATAGAAACATGATCTTCTTGATTTGCAGATGTAGGCAAGCTATCGACCGAAGCCGGATGTGCTAATGATTTGTTTTCTGACGCAAGCGCTGCTGCGGTAACTTGGGCAATCATAAATCCTGAATTTACACCGCCGTTTTCAACTAAAAATGGCGGTAATTTGGATAGGTTTGAATCGATAAGTAATGCAATTCGCCTTTCTGCTAATGCACCAATTTCGGCAATTGCGATAGCTAAGTTATCGGCGGCCATAGCAACGGGCTCTGCATGAAAGTTACCTCCCGATATTATGTCGCCTACATCGGCAAAAACTAGCGGATTATCGGTTACACCGTTTGACTCGCATAACAATACTTCTGCGGCTTGACGTATCTGAGTTAGGCAAGCACCTAGCACTTGAGGTTGGCAGCGAAGGCAGTATGGGTCTTGTACTTTTTCACAATTGACGTGGGAGTTACTAATTTGAGAGTGCGTATCGAGTAGCTCTCTAAATACTTGAGCGGTGTCTATTTGTCCGCGCTGACCACGAATATCATGAATACGTGCATCAAATGGCGCGCGACTACCCATTGCAGCTTCTATGCTTATCGAGCCGATAACGCAGCTTTGTGCATATAAGTTCTCGCTTCTAAATAGGCCTTGTAGTGCAAACGCAGTCGACGCTTGTGTACCATTTAATAATGCTAAGCCTTCTTTAGCTGCAAGGGTAAGAGGTTCAAGCCCCGCTATTTTTAACCCTTGTGCTGCACTAATTATTTTTCCCTTATGTCGCATTTGACCTTCAGCTAATAAAGGTAGGCACATATGCGCAAGAGGGGCTAAATCCCCCGATGCCCCCACAGAGCCCTTTTTAGGCACGCACGGATATACTTCGCTACTAAGCAGCTGCATAAAAAATTGGATTACTTGCAGGCGAATACCCGAGTAGCCGCGCGAAAGCGAGTTTACTTTTAAGGTGATCATTAACCTTACTGTGCTGTCATCCATGTATTCGCCAATGCCCGCAGCGTGTGAAAGCACAATGGAGCGCTGTAATAATTCAAGTTCGTCGTCGGCAATTTTGGTATTAGCTAATAACCCAAACCCGGTGTTAATCCCGTATACAGTGCGGTGCTCATTAATAACGTTTTGAACGGTTTGTGCGCTGGCTGCTATTTGTGATTCAGCATGCTTTACAAGGTTTAACTTTACCGGTGAATTATTAATTTTTCTCAGTGTGTTTAAATTAAGTGAGCCTGGTGTGAGAGTAAGTTCGAACATGATCATTCCTCGTTTAGCATAGGTAGGTCTAAATTTTGTTCTTTAGCGCAGTTCTTTGCTATGTCGTATCCAGCATCAGCATGGCGCATTACACCCGTTGCAGGGTCGTTCCAAAGTACGCGAGCAATACGCTCTTTAGCTTCATTTGTACCATCGGCAACAATAACCACACCTGAGTGTTGGCTAAAGCCCATACCTACACCGCCACCATGATGAAGAGACACCCAAGTAGCACCACTTGCCGTGTTAAGGAGTGCATTGAGTAATGGCCAGTCCGATACCGCATCTGAGCCATCTTTCATACTTTCTGTTTCGCGGTTAGGGCTGGCAACTGAGCCCGAGTCGAGGTGGTCACGACCAATAACGATAGGGGCTTTAAGTTCGCCATTTTTAACCATTTCATTAAAGGCCAGTGCAAGGCGTGCTCTATCTTTTAAACCTACCCAACAAATACGTGCAGGTAGCCCTTGAAATTGAATGCGTTCACGCGCCATATCAAGCCAGTTATGCAAATGTGCATCATCAGGAATAAGCTCTTTTACTTTAGCGTCGGTTTTATATATATCTTCAGGATCGCCCGATAATGCTACCCATCTAAATGGTCCAATACCTTCACAAAATAAAGGGCGAATATAGGCGGGTACAAATCCAGGAAAATCAAACGCGTTGGTAACACCTTCATCAAACGCCATTTGACGAATATTATTTCCGTAATCAGTAGTGGCGGCACCCGCTTTTTGCAGCGCCAGCATGGCTCTAACTTGGACTGCCATTGATTGTTTAGCCGCTTTTACTACCACTTTTGGATCTTGCTCACGCATTTTTGCTGCGTGCTCCATTGTCCAGTTTTGTGGTAAGTAACCATTTAATGGATCGTGAGCTGATGTTTGATCTGTGACTACATCAGGTGTAATACCTGTTTTAACCAGTGTACTAAATACATCGGCAGCGTTACCAAGTAAGCCAACTGATAGGGCTTCACCTTTTATGCACGCGTCGGTTATTAATTGCAGTGCGTGTTCAAGGTTCGTTGCTTTTACATCAACGTAGCCTGTTTTTATACGAAAATCGATACGGCTTTCATCACATTCAACAACTAGCGCACTAAACCCTGCCATTGTAGCGGCAAGTGGTTGAGCACCGCCCATACCACCAAGGCCACCCGTTAATACCCACTTGCCTTTAGCACTGCCTGAAAAATGTTGCTTTGCCATGGCTATAAAGGTCTCGTAAGTGCCTTGTACAATGCCTTGCGAGCCAATATAAATCCAAGAACCCGCTGTCATTTGTCCGTACATCATCAAGCCTTTTTTATCGAGCTCGTTAAAGTGCTCCCAATTCGCCCAGTGTGGAACAAGGTTTGAGTTGGCAATAAGTACACGAGGGGCATTACTGTGGGTTTTAAATACACCAACGGGTTTTCCTGATTGTACAAGCAGAGTTTCGTCGCTTTCGAGTCTATCGAGGGTTTCTATAATTTTGTCATAACTTGGCCAATCACGAGCTGCTCGGCCAATACCACCATATACAACAAGTGCATGAGGATGTTCTGCAACTTCAGGGTCTAAATTATTCATTAGCATGCGCTTAGCAGCTTCAGTTTGCCAGCTTTTAGCACTTATTTTATCGCCATGAGGTGCACGTATTACGCGACTTGTGTCGAGTCGGTTGTTCATGTTTTGCTCCTGTTGTATATACAAGGTGATTTGCTATAAAAAAAGCGCAGTAAGCGCCATTGTTTGTTATTTTTTAAATGTTAAGTGACCACCTAAGCGATATTTACTGCCTGGTGATACAAGGCGCGCAAAGCTTACAATACCGTTAATAGACCATGTGCGTCGAATAACTTGTAAGCATGGCTCTTCGTTATATAAATTTAACCATTGGCACATTTCGCTGTTTGGCATAATAGCCTCTACGGTATGCCTCGCTTGGGTAAGTGGTGCAACACTAGATAGATATTCATGAGGTGTAAGCGTGCTAAAGTCTTGTTGTAAGTAACCAGCCGCAAGTGCAGGGTTTACAAAACGCTCTTCTAGCTGCAAGGGGCTGTCGTTTTCGTTATGAACGAGTACACTTCGATATACAACACTGTCAATCTCAACACCAAGCGCAATGGCAATAGGTGCGACTGCATTTATTGATTCAAGTATGAGTACACTACAGGTGTAGTTGCCGTTACGCTCTTTTACTTCATCAGCAATGTTTTTTATTTCGAGTAACGATGACTGCGATTTAAATGTGGCTACAAATGTACCAAGCCCTTGGCTGCGGGTTAAAATACCTGCCTCGGTTAATTCGCTTAGTGCTCGGCGGGCTGTCATTCTGCTGACACTAAATTGACTACTTAGTTCGTTTTCAGAGGGAACACGTTGGTTTTCTTGCCACGTACCGCTGCGAATTTTATCAACAATGAATTGTTTTATTTGCGCAAATTTAGGTGTCGTCATTAAATTTATGGTTACATTAAAAATAAACTATATAAATAAGATGACACAATTACCTTGTATATACAAGATGGGTTGTTAGACTATATTTTCATCACTCTGGGCGTAAAAAGGGCTGTAAAATGCAAAGCACAACAAAAAATTATGAGTTAGAAGAAATCGACTTACTTTTAACTGATGCCAATATTGCCACTATGGATAGCAATATAAATGCCCCTTATGGCGCAATCGAAAATGCTGCTATAGCTATTAAAAATGGTGAAATTGCGTGGATTGGAGAGCAATCAACGTTGCCCAGTTTTGATGTGTTTGCAACGCCGACATTGAGTATAAAGGGGCAGTGGTTAACGCCGGGCTTAATAGATTGTCATACACATTTAGTGTTTGCAGGTTCAAGATCGCAAGAGTTTGAGCAGCGCTTGCAGGGTGTAAGTTATGAGCAAATTGCGGCACAAGGCGGTGGCATAGCAAGTACGGTTAAAGCGACGAGAGCAGCCGATCGAGAGCAATTATTTGTTGATGCAAAAGATCGCTTAAATACGTTGTTAAAAGAAGGTGTAACCACCGTTGAAATAAAGTCGGGCTATGGGCTAGATATTGAAAACGAGATAAAAATATTAGAAGTAGCTCGTTTATTAGGTGAGCATCATCCTATTGATATTAAAACTACTTTTTTAGGGGCGCATGCTCTACCGCCTGAATACAAAGGCCGTGCTGATGAATATATTGATTTGGTATGTACTGACATGCTTGATCAGGTAGTGGCTAATAATCTTGCTGATGCAGTCGATGTATTTTGTGAAAATGTAGGCTTTAGTCATTCGCAAACCAAACGTGTTTTCCAGGCGGCTAAAAAGCATAACCTCCCAGTAAAATGCCATGCTGAGCAGTTATCTAATCAACATGGTGCTGAGCTGGTGGCGCAGTTCAATGGCCTTTCGGCAGATCATATTGAGCATCTCGATGAAGAGGGTGTAAAAGCCATGGCAAACGCTGGGACGGTCGCGGTATTACTGCCCGGTGCATTTTATTTTTTAAGAGAAACTAAATTCCCACCTATTGAGTTACTTAATCAATATAAAGTACCTATAGCTATTGCGAGTGATTTTAATCCTGGCACTTCACCGCTGTGCTCAGTGCACTTGATGATGAACATGGCATGCACATTGTTTAGATTAACACCCGAGCAAGCATTGGCAGGTGTTACTCGCAATGCTGCTAAAGCACTAGGGTTAGACGACCGTGGTATTTTAAAGGTTGGTGCAAGAGCTGATATTGCGCATTGGCAAATAAGTCATCCATCACAATTAAGTTACCAATTTGGCGTAAATAAACTGTTAAATTTATGGATTTTGGGTAGAATTAACTAGTTTGTATTATTTTTGCCCACATATAATCTGGTTTAAACTTTTTTAGCGAATACGGATGCCGTTAATTTGAACATACTAACCGACAGTAACTTCCCAATATTTTTTAGTGGTGCACTATTGATGGCGATGATTGCCACTTTATTTGCCGTTAAAAATGCCAGTATTAAATTTAGCTATTTATGCACAGCAGCTGTTGGTTTGGCTATTTTGAGTACGGGCGCAGCTTGGCTTGTCATTTTACTTGCCTTTGGATTTTGCTTTCATTTATGGCAAGCCTTTGAGCGAAATAATTGGAGCATGATTATTACCAGCTCAATGGCTGGTCTTTTATTTGTTGTTCTATTTTCAGCTCATTTATTATTGGAAGTTCCGTTATTTTGGGTTGTGTTAGCAATATTATTATTAGCTATTGTTGGCTTTTTAAATGACGAAAGCGCTGAAATAGAAGTCGTGATAGAGCCAGAACCTACAGGTGATACATTTATAGAAGAGTCTCCGCTTTCGGTTTTTGCAGATAGAAAACAGTTACGCCAAGGTTACTATGCATGGTGCGACAACAAGCAAGTAAGTGCAGCGTTAATCGTTATTCGTCTTGAAGGATTTGAGCAAGTTAACCAGCATATAGGACGTGACTTTGGCGATATACTTTTAGCACAATCGGCTAATCGAATAAAAGAACTGCTTTCAAGTGACGAAATAGTGACTTTAGTTGGGCAAGAAAAGCTAGCCCACTTAGGGGGCCTTAACTTTGCATTTATTTGTAGTTTCGCGAATCAAAAACATTTACATGAGTTGGTTATTGAACAAATACTGGGTGCAACACTTAAGCCATTTAATGTTGCTAACTGCACTGTAGAGGTAAAAGCGAGGGCGAGTTATGTTGATTGTAATGAGCAAGACAATAACTTTGATAATTTAATATCGTACGCATACCTAGCACTCGATAGCCACCCAAATCGCAAGGTTGTGCCTTATCATCAACAAATGATGATTGAACTGCGAGAGCAACAAGCGCGACTAAAAGAATTAGCAAATATTGATTTTTCGAGCGAATTAGAACTCTATTTTCAACCTATAATTTGTAACGAAAACGGTCAAATTGAGTTTTTAGAATTACTACTGCGTTGGCAGCACCCTAAGCAAGGAATTTTATCTGCTAATCGTTTTATTGACGACATAAGAATAGCAGGGCTTGGTTACCCACTTGCTAAATTTGTAATGGAGAGAGCCGCTGAGCTTGCAATGGCGCTTAGAGTAGAAGGTATTTCCATACCGCTTAGCATTAATGTATTTGGCCCTGAAATGTTAAATGAAGAGTTTGTTGAATTTGTTGATGTTGTTATAAATGAACATCACTTAGAGGCGGGAGACTTGATTGTTGAATGCCCTTTACATATTTTTGCTGGTTTAGATGACAAAGGTCGAGGCATGATCGCAAGGCTTAATAACATAGGCTTAAAAGTATGTGTGGATGGACTTGGTGATAACCCGGTACTACTTTCTAAGTTACCAAGTTTAGCGGTTGAGTATATTAAGGTTTCACCTTCACTTACCGCTGACTTTAGTAATCAAAACAATATACGCAGTTTAGTTGGTGGAATGGTTGATATGCATAGCCAACAAAAAACAAAAGTAATTTTCGAAGGAGTAGAAACACTTGAGCAACTTAAGTTTGTAAAAAGCTTAAAAGGTTATGCTGCCCAAGGTTATTACTTTGGTCACCCGCTAAGTAGTATCGGTTTAATGAGCTGGCTAAAAGAGTGGCGATCGGTTCAACAACGTTAAGTGCTTTCTTTGGCTTGTAGGTAGCTATTTACAAGTGCACTAATCACTTGCCCTACATGGGCAGCTCCGGCCTCAACTCCGTTAGGATGCTGGTTAGGCGCTGCTTCACATAAGTGTAAGTACTTAGAGTGCCGGTGGCTTGCAGCTAAATGCACAAAGTGCTCAGTGTCACTCACACTAAATCCGCAATATGTATACGCACTAACTGGCATATAAGTAATACTATCTAAATCAACTTCAACACCCAGTGGTAAATCATTAAAATTACTTAGTGCATTTTCAATTGCCTGCGTTAGTGTAATTTTTCGCTTAACTTGTATAGATTGATAGCTATCAAACTTAAAGTTAGCTTCACTCATTGCATCTATAATTACTTGATTATTTTTTAATTCATGTAAGCCAATAACATGGTAATTACTTAGATGTTGCTCGTTATACGCGTAGCGAAAACCATTACCACTATGGCGACCTTCACATTCTCTAAAATCGGCATGAGGGTCAAAATTGATAGCATTAACAGGCGTGTTTTTTGACTTACTTAGCGCGCGAATAATACCTAAGCAATTATTGTGACCTCCGCCAATGACGATTGGCTCAAGCCCTGCTTTAAAAATAAGGCTTAATACTGATTCTACGCGTTCATCAAGTTGTTGGCATAAATCTCGTAATTGAGTTAACTGCTGGGCTTGCTGATTATTAAGTTGGTTGCTTTGCGCCATTAAATCATCAGTATTTACTTTACCCAATAAAAGTACTTTTTGAGTGGCAATAAATTGATTATGAGGTTGGTTTAAAAAACGTTTTAAAAAAGCAGACCATGCTTCGTTTGCACCGCCATTTCCTAAATTTGCTTTTGGGCCAATATCTTCGCAAATACCAAGAAGTACGTAGCGAATGCCAAATTGAGCTGCGTCAATAAGTGCTTGTTGCAGGTTTACTTGAGTGTCTAGCAAGGCCATTGATTGCCATGCTTTTTTTTCATTTACGCGGCTAGAGCAAAGTGCTCTAACCGCGCTTTCATCATATACTTTTAAATGGGAGGTCACGTTATACTTCTACAACTTCCAATTCTAATTCTTCTGCAGATAAAACAATGCCAGTACTATCAGCATAAATAAAGTCATCATCAAAAAATGATACACCGGCAAAGTTAACGCCTATAGCATCCTCGCCAGCACCTTCACTGTCAGCTGCAACAGGGATAGAAGCAATTGCTTGAATGCCTAAATCAAGTTCTTCAAGCTCATCAACGTGGCGTACTGCACCGTAAACAACAATACCATTCCAGTTATTTTCAAGTGCAAGTTCGGCCAATTCAATATCAATAAGTGCACGGCGAGTTGAGCCACCACCGTCAATAAGAAGCACTAAGTCTGTACCGTCTTGAGAAAGTAATTCGCGGATCAGTTCATTATTTTCAAAACATTTAACCGTTTTAATGCGGCCACCAAAGCTGTGTCGACCACCAAAGTTGATGAACATTGGCTCTAGCACGTCAACCACATCAGCAAAGTGGTCACATAAATCAGAAGTGCTGTAATCCATTATTTTATCCTCAAAAGGTACATTAATTTATACCTCAGTATACCCTCCTTATAAGCAATAACAACGACTTAATCGCAGTAAATTTAGACAAAACAAGCGCTAAATCATTAATCGCAATAATAGTGTCTTAAAAGCGTCACTCAATTGTTATTTACAACACATAAGCTAAATCGGTGTTCATATATTATGCAATGAGGGGGAAGTGATGGATAACAATAATATGTTTAAAAGGGCAGCTCTGCTAGATGAGCAATTATTTTTAACTCTGTTTAATTGCAACTCACCGAAGTGGTTTAAAACAATGGCGTTTGGATTATCAAAAAGCGGTGATGGTGGACTTTACATACTTGTGTGTTTGGCGGTGTGGTGGCTTAGTAATAATGAGCAGCAACAATTATTACCTGTAACGATATTAGTTGGTTTTGCTTTAGAAAGGCCCATTTACTTACTGGCCAAAAATAGATTTGCCCGCATCCGTCCATGCGACTGCTTAGTAACAAATGCTTACATAGTACCAAGTGATAAATTTAGTTTGCCCTCGGGCCACAGCGCTGCAGCGTTCTTAGTTGCGATTATACTAAGTCACTTTTTCCCTGAATATATATGGCTACTACTTAGTTGGGCTGCTGGTGTGGCTATTTCTCGTGTTGTATTAGGCGTACACTTTCCTGCTGATATTATTATAGGTGCTATTATTGGCAGTGTTTGTGGCTTATTCGCATTAGCGCTCTTGGTATCTGTATGAAAATATTGTATGGAGTGCAGGGTACCGGTAATGGTCATATAACGCGGGCTAGGGTTATGGCAAGCTGCTTTAATAAACTTGGTATTGATGTTGATTATGTGTTTTCAGGGCGAGCAAATAAAGATTACTTTGATATGCACGAATTCTCAGATTATAAAGCGTATCGGGGCTTATCGTTTAGTACTGAAAATGGACAAGTCAAAAATTTAAAAACACTTAAAAACATGCGGGTTTGTAAGCTGGTGAGTGATATAAAATCGCTTGATATAAAACAGTACGATTTTGTACTTAACGACTTTGAGCCAGTCACAGCATGGGCTGCAAAACGGGCCGATATACCCGTTATCGGTATTAGTCACCAAGCCGCATTTTTGTCAGAAAACGTACCTATATTTGGTCGTGGTGTACTTAGAAAATCGCTCATCAAGCTTTATGCACCAGCATCTACCTACTTAGGCGTACACTGGAAGCCATTTGCAAATAATATAATCCCGCCTTTTATTGCTCATCATAATCATGAGAATCCTGTTGCGGTACTAAATAAGGTATTGGTATATTTACCGTTTGAAAACTTAGATAGCGTTGTTGATTACTTAAAAGACTTTCCCGAAAAAGAATTTTATTGTTATCACCCAAATGCCTGCAATCAGTCTTTTGGACATATACATTTGCGAGTCCCCTCACGTTCTGGTTTTTTAAATGACTTAGCAAACACGAGTGGCGTTATTGGTAATGCTGGGTTTGAGCTTGCCAGTGAAGCGCTTAAGTTAGGTAAGAAGTTACTATTAAAGCCTTTAGATGGGCAGTTTGAGCAAACCGCAAATGCGCAAACTTTGTTTGTCATGGGCATGGCGCATGTTATGAGCTATTTAAACCCGCAAGCCCTTGATGACTGGAATAGCGCCCCGCAAAATAAGCAAATAAATTACCCTAGCGACCCAGCGCCATTAATTGATTGGTTGTTAAAAAAGCAGTGGCATAACACTCAATTACTTCATAATAATTTGTGGGAAAATGTGCATATCTAACTTCTACTTTAGAGAGCCTCTCATAACTCATAACTCATAACTCATAATTCAATAAAAATAAAAAATGTATTACCTATTATTAAGTTATAATAATGTAGCGTATAAATTATAGGGAATTGGCATGCGGTTTTTAGAAAATTTAACAATTAAGCGACGTTTACAATTAAACTCAGTTGTAGTGGGTTTAGCTATGTTACTGCTTTTATTCGTGATCATGTATGAGTCGCGAACAACAATGGCTTTAAATAATACAGTGCAATTAGCCCAAGAGCTTAATATGCATGAATTAGAGCTTCGGAAGCATGAAAAAAACTTTTTATTTTATAAACAAGAAGATGCACTCACTACATTCGAGAAAGAATATAGCATATTGCTTCAAAAGTTAGATCAATTAGAAGCATCAATGAACCAACTTAGTATGGTTGAAGATATAAGCAAAGTAGAACAATTTGAAACGTTTTTGAAAGCCTATAAAAACGATTTTGATAATGTGGTTTTATTACAAAAAAAAATAGGATTAAACCCAAAAGATGCGTTATATGGCAAGCTTAGAAATGCAGTGCATCAAGTAGAAGAATTATTAAATACACAGAATGACTTTCAATTAATAACGTTAATGTTGCAGCTTAGACGCTCAGAAAAAGACTTTATGCTTCGTTTTGATACAAAGTACTTAGCGCGCTTTAATGATGACCTAGAAAGCTTACAATCAAAACTGGCGAACTCAACAGTAAACAATAATACAAAAAATGATTTAAATAACTTACTTTCAACGTATCAAAATGCATTTAAAACGTTAGTCGAAGCGCAGGTGGAACTTGGTTTGGATCTTGATTCAGGCGCATTAGGTGCAATGCGTTCAAGTGTTGATAAGAGCGATTCAGTCGTGACTCAGGTAGTAAAAAGTACGAAATTAAAAGTGCAAACAAGCGTATCGCAAGCAAAAACGTTAGCCGTTAGTATTTTTATAATTGCAGGTATTATTGTATTGGTATTAGTTTATTTTACTAGCCGTTCTATAATTATTCCAATTGAGCGCGTTTATCACACCATCAATAATATTCGCCGCAGTAATGATTTAAGGATCACGATCGAAGAAACAGGTAAAGATGAAATTACCATTATGAGTGCTGATTTTAACAGCTTAATTGGTGATTTTAATAACTTAATCAACGAAGTGAATGGCGCATTAAGTACGTTAAACATTGCAACAGAACATTTATCAAGAAGTACTACCGAAACAAGCTCTGGCATGCAAGAGCAATTAGAAGAGGCTGATATGGTTGCAACTGCAGCGACTGAAATGCAAGCAACTATCCAAGACATTTCACAAAATACAGAAGCAGCAGCAAAAAAAGCAGAATCTACTAATATAAGCGCGCAGCAAGGTCGTGCTGAAGTCGAAAACACAATTAAGCATATTAGAGGGTTATCGGACTCGTTAGATAATGCATCAACTGTTGTATCTCAGCTTGAGAAAGACGGTGAAACGATCGGATCTGTGCTTGATGTTATTCGCTCAATTGCAGATCAGACTAACTTACTCGCACTAAACGCAGCAATTGAAGCCGCTAGAGCTGGTGAGTATGGCAGAGGCTTTGCAGTTGTTGCTGATGAAGTGCGAACGCTTGCACAGCGCACACAGGAGTCAACAAGTGAAATTGAAAGTATAATAAATACACTACAACAGCGAACTCAGGAAGTTGTCAGTATTATGCTTGATTGTCGAACGCAAGGCGATGAAAGTGCATCACAGGCTACGAAAACTGGGGCGTTACTGGGTTCAATTACAGATGATGTAAAAACTATCATGGAAATGAGTACGCAAATTGCCGTAGCAATTGAGCAGCAAAGCCAAGTTGCTTCAGAGGTGAATAAAAACGTTGTTCGGATCCGTGATATTGCACAAACGGCATCAGGGAATGCTGAAAGTAATGCACAAACAAGCGTAGAAGTATCAGAGCAGGCGCGTGTTTTATTTACTGCTATCGATAAGTTTAAAGTGTAATACTGCTAAAAGTGACCAATAAAGTTTAAGGGATGAACTTTATTGGTACACTGTCTTTGCTTTGCTCGTGCTCAGCTACGCGTGCTGAATATTTATCGCTTAATGTTTCTTGCTGCGCTTGTAGTTTTTCAAAGTAACTCCAACTGAACAGTCCACTATTGTGACCATCATCGAAATCTAAACGCAGTGCATAATGCCCAACAGGAACTATGTTTTTTATACCGACTGATTGCTTATTTAAAACCAGTTTCATAGGGCCAGAGCCATGACCTTGTACTTCAGCAGAGGGGGAGTGAACGCGTAAAAATTCACAGCTAAATACTGCTTGGCTATCGTCGTCAAAGTAAACATCTAGGTTTTTACTCACTCTGTGGTAATGCACTTTTGTTACGTGTTTCATTTTTTATCTCATTAAAAAGCCCCCATGCGGAGGCTTTTAGTATAACGTTTATATTCGTTTTATAGAATAAAGCGACTTAAGTCTTCATCTTCAACAAGCGCACCTAGATGTTTCTCAACATAAGCGGCGTCTATGACAAGCGATGAACCTGCGTTTTCAGAAGCATCGTATGAAATTTCTTCCATCAATCTTTCCATCACAGTATGTAAGCGACGAGCACCGATGTTTTCGGTTTTCTCGTTAACTTGCCACGCAGCCTTAGCAATACGCTCAATAGCATCATCACTAAACTCAATCGTTACTTGCTCAGTTTTAAGGAGCTCTCGTTGTTGCTCAGTAAGCGATGCATGCGGCTCTGTAAGAATACGTTTAAAGTCATCAGCAGTTAGTGGTTCAAGTTCTACTCGAATCGGTAAACGACCTTGTAGCTCAGGGATCATGTCTGATGGTTTAGACATTTGGAACGCACCAGAGGCAATAAATAACATGTGGTCTGTTTTAACCATACCGTGTTTAGTGTTTACTGTTGAGCCTTCGATTAGCGGTAGTAAGTCGCGCTGAACACCTTCTCGGCTCACATCAGGGCCTGAAGAATCACCACGTTTACAAATTTTGTCTATTTCATCAATAAACACAATACCGTTTTGCTCTACTGCAAAAATAGCTTGTTCTTTTAGCTCTTCAGGGTTTACTAATTTAGCGGCTTCTTCTTCCGTTAATAGTTTGAAGGCTTCTTTGATTTTTAACTTACGTTTAGTGCGTTTATCGCCGCCCATATTTTGAAACATGCTTTGTAACTGGTTGGTCATATCTTCCATACCAGGAGGCGCCATAATTTCTACGTTTGATTGAGCTTGCGCTAAGTCAATCTCAATTTCTTTATCATCTAATTGGCCTTCACGTAATTTTTTACGAAATGCTTGGCGAGTAGATGAAGTATCGTCGCGTTGGCTTTCGCCATATTGATCTTTAGCAGGGGGTAAAAGTGCATCTAAAATACGCTCTTCTGCTGCTTCTTCGGCGCGATGTTTAAACTTTTTAGTTTGTTGCTCGCGAGTCATTTTAATTGAAACATCAACGAGGTCACGTATGATTGTATCTACTTCTTTACCAACATAACCAACTTCAGTGAACTTAGTCGCTTCTACTTTAATGAACGGTGCGTTAGCTAGTTTTGCTAAACGGCGGGCAATTTCTGTTTTACCTACGCCTGTTGGACCAATCATTAATATATTTTTTGGGGTTACTTCACTGCGTAAATCTTCATTTAATTGCATGCGGCGCCAGCGATTACGAAGCGCAATAGCGACTGCTTTTTTAGCTTTAGCCTGACCTATAATATGCTGATCTAGCTCGTGAACAATTTCTCTTGGGGTCATATCAGACATAATAGTTCCTATTATAATTCTTCGATTGTTTGGAAGTTATTAGTAAATACGCAGATGTTGCCTGCAATAGTTAAGCTTTTCTCTACTATTTCACGAGCGCTTAAATCTGTATTTTCTAAAAGGGCGGTTGCAGCTGATTGCGCAAAGTTACCACCACTACCAATTGCAATTAAATCGTTTTCTGGCTGAACTACATCACCATTACCGGTAATAATTAAAGAGGCTGTTTCGTCTGCTACGGCTAGCAGCGCTTCGAGTTTTCGAAGTGCACGGTCACTTCGCCAATCTTTAGCCATTTCTACAGCGGCTTTAGTTAGGTTACCTTGGTGCATTTCTAATTTGCTTTCAAAACGTTCGAAAAGAGTGAAGGCATCAGCAGTACCGCCGGCAAAACCAGCGATTACTTTGCCATTATAAAGACGTCGAACTTTGCGGGCGTTGCCCTTCATTACGGTGTTACCAAGTGAAACTTGGCCATCGCCGCCAATTACAACTTTGTCGCCGCGGCGAACACTTACGATTGTAGTCATGTTATTCCTCATCATCGAGCTGCAGAGGCAACTCGTAAAAAACGATTATGATGAGGTTATATGGGTGAATGGTTTATTTTCAAGTCCAGCCCCAAATTCCGCAGCCGACTATTTTTACACGTTTAAGTTTGTTTTTATCGCTTTCGGCTTGGCGTTTGGTTTTATAAGGGCCTAAACGTACTTTATACCAAGTACCATTGCTGCCTTCAGCCTGTTTTATCTCAGAAATGAGCCCTGCAAATGCGATTTTAGCTTTTAACGATTCAGCTTGTGCATGAGTTCTGAACGAACCGCATTGCATAACATAAGGACCTTTTTGCTCAAGTTCTTTTACTTCAACTTGAATCTCGTGGTTTCTAATTTCTTTAATAAATTCCGGTGTACGTGGAATAACAACTTCTACTTTTGCGGGTGCAGTGGGGTTAGCTTGTTTTTCGACAAGTTTTGGATCGGCATTACTTTTTATAAACCATAGTGTGTAGGCAAAACCGCCTACAAGTAAGATGGCTATAACGGCTAAAAGAATAGGAAATGGTTTTTTAGCGGGTGCGTTTTTTTTACTGTTTCTGCCTGCAGGCTTTTTATTAATATAATCGTGCTGTGCCATGGTGTTATTTTGGCCTTAACCTAAATCATGTCTATAGGGTCTACGTCTAAGCTCCAGCGTACTTTTTGTGCAAGTTTACTGGTACTTAAATAATCAACCATTTGCGCAAGGTACCGATGTAATATGCGACGATCTTGCGCTTGAATATGCAATTGAAAACGATACATACCTGCGACTCTTTCAAGTGGGGCAGGGATCGGACCGAGCAATTGTATACCAGATACCCCATTCACAGGAACCAAATCCGTCAAAAAATCGACTACTAGTTTAATACTATGTCCTTGTGCACGCACAATGGCCATATTTGTAATGGGCGGTAAGTCAGCATCATCGCGCTCACTCAGTGCAAAGCGGGCAAAGTCTTGGTAACCATTATTAACTAAGTCTTGCAAAAGAGGGTGTTCTGGAAAGTGTGTTTGTAATAACACTTGACCAGGCTCTCCTGAACGTCCAGCACGCCCCGCTACTTGGGTGACTAATTGCGCTAAATGTTCTGTTGCTCTAAAGTCGCATGAGTATAAGCCGCTATCTACATCTAAAATTATAACAAGGCTCACATCTGCAAAGTGATGGCCTTTGGCAAGCATTTGTGTGCCCACTAAAATGCGTGCGCCCCCTAGGTTTATTTCATCAAGTGCTTTTTCAAGGCTACCTTTACGGCGAGTTGAATCGCGGTCTATACGAGTAACGGGTGTATCAGGGAACTCGGTCGATAAAAACTCTTCAATTTGCTCTGTGCCTTTACCGTTAGGAAATATTTGCGTACTTCCACAGTCAGGGCATTGGTGAGGGACAGGGTACTGGTCGCCACAGTGATGACAGATCATTTGCCCAATCGCTTTATGAAATGTAGCGCTGGTACTGCATCGTTTACACTCGCTCAACCAACCGCACTCATGGCAAATAAGGGTGGGTGAGAAACCTCGGCGATTTAAAAATACCATAACTTGTTTACCGCGATTTAAGTGCTGACGCATAGTAGCAAGGCTTGCATGTGCAATACCTGCTTGGTCGGGCTGACCTTTCATATCGAGTAACTTAAACTGGTTGTCAGTCGCTGTTTGTGCACGCTCGGTTAAACTTAATAGCTGGTATTTGTTATTAATTGCTTTGTGTAGTGTTTCAAGCGCGGGTGTGGCGCTGCCTAATATAAGCGGAATTTTATGCTGAAAAGCTCTGTAAGCGGCTAAATCACGAGCATGGTAACGAAGGGTATCTTGCTGTTTAAATGACGAGTCGTGTTCTTCATCAACAACAATCATACCGAGTTTTAAAAATGGCAGAAAAATACTCGAACGTGTGCCAATAACTATCGCACAACTGCCTTTTTCGCAAAAAC
Organism: Pseudoalteromonas sp. SWXJ133; assembly: GCF_015864365.1. Classification (NCBI taxonomy): domain Bacteria; kingdom Pseudomonadati; phylum Pseudomonadota; class Gammaproteobacteria; order Alteromonadales; family Pseudoalteromonadaceae; genus Pseudoalteromonas; species Pseudoalteromonas sp. SWXJ133. The sequence continues at coordinate 22,299 of NZ_JADYXJ010000019.1, read as the reverse complement.
GCCATGTTTGTAAACGTTCGTTGTCGGTAAGTGCTGAGTGCCAAAGCATAATGGGTGTATCAGGAAAGCGGCGGCGAAAACGGTTTACGGTTTGTGGTGTTAGGCCGATTTCGGGCACGAGTACGAGGGCTTGCTCGCCACGTTTGAGTACTTCTTCTAGGCACTGTAAATACACTTCGGTTTTACCGCTGCCCGTTACGCCTTCTAATAAGAAGCAGCTAAAGCCAGTACTTTGATTTATAGCTGTGCAAGCAACCGCTTGTTCTTTATTAAGCACTGGTTTACTACCAACGGTTGGAGCAACACTTTGCCATTGGTTATCGTGCTCAATAGTTTGTGTTATGAGTTCTTTATCTATTAGGCTATCTATTGTTTTTTTACTAAAGCCCAGTGCTTTTAACTCAGTTAATGATGACTTACCTGATTGCGATAACTGCTTTAATAGGTTGAGCTGTGTTTTAGCTTTTAATGACGGTACTTTTGCACCTTTTTCTGTCAGGGCAACCATATTAATACTGGTTTTATCAGGCGATTCACCTTGGCGAAGTGCGCTAGGTAGCGCTATATGAATAGTTTCGCCTAATGGATAGCAATAATAGCGGGCAGTAAAGCTAAGGAGTTCTAAATGCTGGGCACTTAAAATAGGGGCGTCGTCTATTACCTCTATAATATTTTTAATTTTATTTAAAGGGATGTCGGTACTGCTTTTAATACCCAAAACAACCGCTACTTTTTTTTGATTACCAAAAGGTACCAAAACCCGTATGCCAGGTAGTAAAGGAGTTGATAAGCCACTGAGCTGTTCTTCTATTTTATAATCAAAGGTGCGTGGAAGCGGAACTTTAATAGCAACTTCAACAAAACTCATAACAACTCAACCCGTAAAATTAATGCTGTAATGTACTAAAAATAACGCTAAAAACCTACTAGCAATAGCGCTTGAGACAGAGATTGTTCACTTTTTTGGCAAAAATATAAATAAATACTTGTGTGGGGGGAGGTTGTTGGATAAAATCCGCCACCAACAAATTTGTTTTAACGACGTATGGTGCCAAACTCCGGGTTTGGAGAGCGATGCGGCCTTAACTAGAGGTTCCTATGAAAGAAGGTATTCACCCTAAGTACGAAGTAATTTCTGCAACATGTTCATGTGGAAATAAATTCGAAACTAGCTCAACTCTTTGTAAAGACATTCACTTAGACGTATGTTCTGCGTGTCACCCGTTTTACACTGGTAAGCAAAAAGTTTTAGACACTGGCGGACGTGTTGATCGCTTCAACAAGCGCTTCGGTGCACTTGCCAGCAAGAAGTAATTATTGCTGTTTAGTTAAAAAAAGCACCTTAGGGTGCTTTTTTTGTGTCTAAAATTTGTTATTTATTATCTTAAACCAACCTACATAAATCTTTGAGCAATTTAACGAATTAAATTGCACTATAACGTCGTTAAAAATTTTTATTTAGAACAACTAGATACAAAAATTTTTGCCTAGTTCTAGCGTAATTTTCTTAACGTTAAATAGACCCCATATATAAGCAGATTGGTATTATTTCGTTGATTTTAACTATCCCCTCCTTTTGCATAACTATTTCCTATTCTTATTCTGAGTATGCATAATCCTTTACAGACAAATCGATAGATATTCTCTATATTTTAAATAGTACAATTTTTAACTAGGTTGATAAAAGTAGCTAACGTGGGCTTATCTGTTTTTAAAGTAGGGTAGTAGGCTGTTATTCTAAGTTTATGCTGTTACTTTAAGTATACATTTTATAAGATTTTGATAGGTATAAAAGCACCTTAAAACTTACTTTTTAGGTGAATTTTTATTTATTAAATGTCGATATAATCCTGCAAAGTTACTGAAAAACCTCTTAAAATTAAAGGATATAGCATATAACAGGATAGACCTGATATTGCTTGGAATTTAAAAATAATAAGGGTATCGTACCCCAAGACTCCATCTCTCACTTTAACTTAAATTGCAGGATACAATCGCGTTATGTCTGACTTTCGTGAACAAGCACTACATTACCACTCACATCCCGTACCAGGTAAAATTAGCATTGAGCTTACAAAACCAGCTGAAACGGCTCATGATCTTGCACTTGCGTATAGCCCAGGTGTTGCCGAACCTGTACGTGAAATAGCTGCAGATCCTGCAAATGCTTATAAATATACTGGTAAAGGTAACATGGTTGCGGTTATTACTAATGGTACTGCAATTCTAGGCCTTGGTAATTTAGGTCCTTTAGCGTCTAAGCCTGTAATGGAAGGTAAAGCGTTATTGTTTAAACGTTTTGCAGGGCTTGATTCTATCGATATTGAAGTTAAGCACAAAACAACAGAAGACTTTATTAATACGGTTGCCAATATTGCCGACACATTCGGTGGCATTAACCTTGAAGATATTAAAGCACCAGAGTGTTTTGAAATTGAAAAAGCATTAATAGAGCGTTGTAGCATTCCTGTTTTTCATGACGATCAACACGGTACTGCCATTGTAACGGCTGCTGGTATGTTAAATGCGCTAGAAGTACAAGGTAAGTCAATTGAAGATGCAATTATTGTATGTTTAGGTGCAGGCGCTGCCGCTGTTGCGTGTATGGAGCTGTTAATTAAGTGTGGCGCACTGCGTGAACACATTTATATGCTTGACCGCAAAGGTGTTATTCATACCCGCCGCGATGACTTAAATGAATACAAACAGCTTTTTGCTAATAATACCGATAAGCGTACATTGCAAGATGTAATTGCAGATGCAGATGTATTTGTGGGTGTTTCTGGCCCTAACTTATTAGCGGCTGAAGATTTAAAGCTAATGGCTGCAAAACCAGTTGTGTTTGCATGTTCAAACCCAGATCCTGAGATTGATCCTGCTCTTGCGCACGGCGCACGCAATGATTTAATCATGGCAACAGGGCGCTCTGATTACCCTAACCAAGTTAATAATGTTTTATGTTTCCCGTTTATTTTCCGTGGTGCGCTTGATGTACGTGCAAGCGCTATTAACGATGAAATGAAAATTGCTGCAGTAGATGCTATTCGAAGTATTGCCAAAGAGCCAGTACCTGCAGAAGTTTTAAAAGCCGCTGGTGTAGATAAACTAGAATTTGGTGCGCAGTATATTATTCCAAAACCAATGGATCCACGTTTACTGCCGCGTATAGCAAGAGCTGTTGCACTTGCTGCTATTGAGTCAGGTGTTGCACAAATTGAGCTACCTGAAAACTATATGCAGTAAATCTATATAGTAGAGCTATGCAATAAAATTTAGACATAAAAAAACCTCAGTAATTACTGAGGTTTTTTTATCTTTGTAATATTTATTCTTCGTTTAAAACGGGTACTTCTAGACCCATTTCTTGCATTATTTTTTTAACTTCTTCTGGCACTTTTTCGGCGTTATCTTTACGTAAGTCATCATCATTTGGTAAAGGTTGGCCAGTAAAAGCATGCAAAAATGCCTCACATAGCAATTCACTATTTGTAGCATGGCGAAGGTTATTGATTTGACGACGTGTACGTTCGTCAGTTAATACCTTTAATACATTTAGCGGGATCGAAACGGTGATCTTTTTAACTTGCTCTGATTTTTTACCGTGTTCTGCGTATGGGTGAATATACTCACCATTCCATTTAGCCATAAGATGTATCGTTGCCTCAGATTATTAATTTCTCACACGGTATAAAAAGCGTGTAAATATGCGTGAAATTCTATCGATTTAAAAAAGATAGTCAAATAATAGATACCGATCTATCTTAATAAGCCTATTGTAGGTGTAAAGATAAGCACACTTTTATGAGCTAAAATGTGTTATTCGCAGAGGCCTCTTCTACTTTTAGCCATCTAGAGCTTTAAAATACTTTGACTTATCAAAACGGATAACTTACTCTTTTAGACGTCTAAACATCCAAATTAATCAGGTGACGAATATGAGCGAAAAAAACAAAGCGACCATTGCTGTACGTAACGGCGTTGATGCTGATAAACATCATGGTGCGGTGGTACCGCCAATTTATTTATCGACTACTTATTCGTTTGCCGACTTTGATACTAAGCGTGAGTATGATTATGGTCGTAGCGGTAATCCTAATCGTGATATTTTAGCTGAGACGCTTGCTAAGCTTGAAGGTGGCGCTCGTGGCATAATTTCAGCTACAGGCATGGCTGCCGTGCATTTAGCTACTCAGCTACTTAATAGTGACGATACGTTAGTAATTCCGCATGATTGTTATGGTGGCAGCTATCGTTTATTTACATCTTTACAAAAACGCGGGCTACTAAAGCTCGAAATATTAGATTTAACAAAAGAAGAAAGCCTTCAACAAATTTTAGTAATTAAACCTAAGCTTATTTGGATAGAAACCCCAAGTAACCCAGTACTTCGTTTAACAGATATTAAAGCGGTTACCGATGTGGCTAAGCAATGCGGAGCTTTGGTTGCCGCAGATAACACGTTTTTGTCGCCGGCTTTACAAAACCCTATTAAATTTGGTGTAGATATTGTGGTGCATTCAACCACTAAATACATTAACGGACACTCAGATGTAGTAGGCGGCGCTGTTATTGCCGCAACACAAGAGTTAGGCGATGAGCTTGCTTGGTGGGCTAATAACATTGGTATTACGGGTGCGCCTTTTGATAGCTATTTAACGCTTCGTGGTTTACGTACTTTAAATGTGCGCCTAAGGCAGCATCAAGAAAATGCACTGGCAATAGCTAAGTACCTTGAAAGCTCTGAATATGTAAGCCAAGTTTACTACCCAGGTCTTGAGTCACATCCTCAACATGAGCTGGCTAAAGCACAGCAACTTGGTTTTGGTGGCATGGTTAGTTTTGATATTAAAGGCGATATAAACGACGCTGCGGCATTTTTAACTAGCCTTAAAACGTTTAGTTTAGCTGAGTCATTAGGTGGCGTAGAGAGCTTAATTTGTCACCCTGCAACTATGACGCACGCAGGTATGGAGGCAACAGCACGTTTAGAGGCGGGTGTGGGCGATACGCTTATTCGTATTTCGGTAGGTATTGAAGATATACACGATTTAGTCGCTGATTTTGAACGAGTGTTTGAACTTGTAAAACCAGGGAAAAATAAAAATGTTGGCCGTGTAGGCAAAGGAGCAGGCACTCCTGGTGGTAACGTTAAATTAAGTGCAGCCCGTCCGGCGCTTTGGTGATTAATATGGTCAATTGTGTACATAAATTTGGTGGTTCAAGCTTAAGCTCTAGTGAGCGCTATCAAAGCGTAGCTAAAATAATTATTGGGCATACTCAGACGGGCGACTGTGTTGTGGTGTCTGCTGCAGGTAAAACTACAGATACACTTGTGTCGTTGTGGCAAAGTTATCAGCAGCAAGACACGCAAGCTGTCGCTGATATTTTACTGCAGTTAAATAACCATCAAAGTGATTTAATAGAGCAGCTATTAGAAGCCGATTTAAAACGAAGTGCACTTAAAACACTAAGTATCGAACTTAGCTATATTGCAGAACTTGCTCAAGCTGAGCAGCTAAAAGAGGCTGCATTACTTGCACATGGCGAACTGTGGTCAGCACGTTTACTCGCTACTTATTTACAGCAGCTAAATATTGAGGCATGCGCTCAAGATGCTCGCACTCTTTTTACCTTAAATAATGGTGAATTAATGCATGCACAAAATACGCAGCAATGTGGGCAGTTAATTTTTCCTGATAAAATAAATGTTGTTACTGGGTTTATTGCCGCAGATATCAAAGGCGAGACTGTAACACTTGGCCGAAATGGGAGTGACTACAGTGCAACACTACTTGCAAATTATTGCAATGCTAAGCAAGTATGTATTTGGACTGATACACAGGGGGTGTATAGCACTGATCCTCGCAAGGTACAAAAAGCGATTAAATACGGCAAAATTTGCCGTGGGCAGGCTAATTTATTAGCTCGTTTGGGTAACCCTGTATTACATGCAAAAACACTATCGCCTCTTAAAAACACAGATATTAAGCTAGCTGTTCGCAGTAGTTTTGACGTACAAGCAAGTCCAACAGATATAGTAAAAGAAGGTTCAGCGAAGAAAAAGCGCTTTATAACCACGTTGCAAAATGTTGACCTATTAATGGTTGAAGGATTAAGTGAAGGTGAGGTTGCAAGTGTTAGTCAGCTTATTCAGCATAGCCTTCATCACTTTAACCATAATGGTGAAGTGTATTTAGTAGTACCTGCAGCACAAACTTATCTGGTTATTAATTATTTTGCGGGTAGGGCAAATATTAGCGAGTCAAATTTAAACGGTTGTGCAATTGTAGCGCCTGAGCAAGACGTTAATACATTAAGCTTACAAGCATTAGATTTATTAAAACTCCACAGCATAAAACCTCGTTTTGTCCATCAAGATACTGGCTATGCTTTATTGCTTACCGATCAATTTATAGATAGTGATATACAAAGTGACTTACACGATAAGCTAATTAATAAAGGCCAAGAAATCGCAATTATAGTTGCGGGGCTTGGTAACGTTGGCGACGTTTTCATTAAACAGTTATCGGCACAATTTGAGCGTTTATCGGATGACTTTAGTATTAAATTAGTCGGTCTAATTCGCTCTAAAAAAATGCTGTTTAATGCAAGTGGTATTAATACACAGCAATGGAAAACTCAATGGCAGCATGAGGCAAATAGCTATCAATCTGCAGATTTACTGAATGCTATAAATGAGCTCGATTACGAGCATAAAATTGTAATTGATATTACCGCAAGTGAACAATTTAGCTTGTTATATCCAGACTTTGTAGATAGAAACTGTCATTTGATTAGTGCTAATAAATACGCTGGAACAGCACCGACTACTTGGTATAAAGCACTTCGTAGTAATATTACAGAACGTAATTTACATTGGCGATATAACACCAGTGTAGGCGCTGGCTTACCTATTAACTTTGCTTTGGCTGATTTGCAAAATAGTGGCGATAAAATAACACGTATAGAAGGTGTTTTCTCAGGCACGCTTTCGTGGCTATGCAGTAAATATGATGGAACAAGGCCATTTTCTGAGTTGCTACTGGAAGCTCAGAAAATGGGATTCACAGAGCCAGACCCTCGCGAAGATTTATCTGGGCGAGATATGCAGCGTAAGCTACTTATTTTAGCCCGAGAGCTAGGTGTTGAGCTTGAACTTGACGATATTAGCTTATCGGCATTGATGCCAGATGAGCTTGCGCTGGGAAGTTGGGATGACTTTTTAAATAAAAAAGCACAGCTAGACGCGTTCATCGAAGAGCATGCAGTGACAGCAAAGTCTAAAAATTCAGTACTTAGATATACGGGCTTGTTAGAAATCACACAAGGTGAAGTAATTGCTAAAGTGGGAATAGCGTATGTGCCTAATGGCGATGCGTTAGCAAACCTTACACCTGGCGATAATATTTTTGTAATTAATAGCAAATGGTATAGCGATAATGCATTAGTGATTCAAGGACCTGGGGCGGGTAGGGAAGTGACCGCTGCGGGTGTGCACTCTGATTTATATTGGCTTGTTCAAAACTTAAAATAAACCTTTGGTTTAAACAAAAACGGCAGCTTAAATAAGCTGCCGTTTTTGTATTACATACATATTACTAAAATAGCTCTTCTTCTGTTTTAGTGTCTTCTTCAAATATATCGCTAGGCTGAGATAGCACATACTTTGTAGGTGCGGTGCCTTTTTCAAAATATTCAAATCGACTCGTGTAGTCATTTTTATGGCTTAATAAACCAGTAGCTAAATCAATACGAATAGAAACAAGTCCCTCAGGCGGCTCAATTGGGGCTTCAGGCTTGCCTTCAAGTGCTGCTTTCATAAATTCAACCCATGCTGGCTGCGCGGTTTTAGCGCCAGATTCCGCACCTGATATTTGACTGCTATCTAGGTTGTTATTATATGTAGAGCGACCAAGAGCGTTGCCCGGATTATCAAAGCCAACCCAAACTGAGGTCATCACATTACTATTAAAACCGCTAAACCAGGTATCTACTGAGTCATTAGTTGTGCCTGTTTTACCCGAAATATCGCGACGATCTAGCGCTTGTGCTCGCCAAGCGGTTCCACTCCAACCTGTTTTATGAGCCCAGCTACCACCCCCCCAGATTGCACTATTCATAGCATCAGCAATTAAAAATGCATTTTGCTTAGAAATAATTCTTGGCGCACATTTTTTCGTTTGCTCCATTTCATCATCACTATTATGCATTGAGAGTGCATTATGTGTTGGCAAAGGCTCTTCGTCACAGGCAAGAGCAGGGTTTGCTTTAAACAATACATTGCCGTAAGCGTCTTGAATTTCTGAGATAAAGTAAGGTTCAATTAAATGACCGCCATTGGCAAATGTACTCATGCCTCTTGCAAGTTCAAGAGGAGTAATGGAAGCACTACCAAGTGCTAATGATTCACTGCGATTAATGTCAGCGTCTTTAAAACCAAATTTTAGTAAGTGATCAGCTGTACGTTGCAATCCAACACCACGTAGTAAGCGCACCGAAATAACGTTTTTAGACTGTGCTAAAGCACGGCGAATTCGAATAGGACCGTTGTAAACAGCAGGGCTGTTTTTAGGACGCCATGCTACGCCTTGGCTCTTATCCCATTGGTTTATAGGTGCATCATTTAATATAGACGCAAGCGTGTAACCTTTTTCAAGTGCTGCCGAATATATAAAAGGTTTTATATTAGAACCCACTTGACGCTTAGCTTGTATCGCTCGGTTGTATTGACTTTGCTCAAAGCTGTAACCCCCTACAATAGCTTTTATTCTACCGTCTTGTGGATCGAGGGATACAATAGCGCTTGATGCTTCTGGTATTTGGCTTAATAAGTAGCTGTTATCTTCGTTTTGACGTACCCATATTTGCATACCTGGCGTTAAAATATCAGTAGCTGCTTTTGGAGCAAAGCTTTGGCGGTAGCGAGTAATATACTTACGCGCCCATTTTAAACTATCCCAACTGAGAGTTGTTTGCTCACCGTTTTTAAGTAGTACTGTAGCTGTTTTATTATTAACACTGAGTACTGCTGCAACTTTTAAAGTGCCTAACTCATTTACGCTCTGTAATTTATTGAGTATTTGTTGCTCAGTTAAAGCTGGTTGTGTTTCAGGATTCCATAAAACATCAGTTGGACCTCTAAAACCATGACGCATATCGTAACTGTGTAAGTTATTTACAAGTGCGTTTTGCGCTGCTTTTTGAACCTTTGACTCTACTGAGGTAAAAATTTTAAAACCAGAGTTGTAAGCTTTATCTACCCCATACCGCGAAACCATTTCGGCACGCACCATTTCAGAGATATACGGTGCGTATAAGTTTATTTCTGCACCGTGAAAATAAGCTGTAATAGGTTGGCTAGTTGCTTCGTTATATTGCTCTTGTGTTATATAGTCTTCGGTCAGTAAGCGGCCTAAAACTACATTTCGGCGTGCTTTTGCACGCGTTGGGTTACGAATTGGGTTTAAAGCTGAAGGTGCTTTAGGTAAACCTGCAATCATCGCCATTTGTGCAAGTGTTAAATCTTTTAGCTCTTTACCGTAATAAACTTGCGCTGCTGCACCAATACCGAAAGCACGATTACCTAATTCTATTTTATTAAGATAAAGCTCTAAAATTTCGTCTTTTGTTAACACTCCTTCAATATGAAGCGCTATAAATATTTCTTTAACTTTACGAATATATGCTTTTTCGCGTGTCAAAAAGAAATTACGAGCGAGCTGCATAGTAATAGTACTTGCGCCTTGCTTTTTCTCGCCGGTAGATATTAGAACAAGGGCTGAGCGTACAATACCTATAGGATCTATGCCAATATGATCGTAAAATCGATTATCTTCCGTCGCTAAAAATGCATTGATGAGCATTTGAGGAATTTCATCAATAGTCACTGGAATACGGCGTTTTTCACCGAATTGATTGATCAAAAGCCCATCTTTAGTAAATACTTGCATAGGGGTTTGTAATTGCACGTCTTTTAAAACTTGCACACTGGGGATATCAGGTTTAACGTAATAATAAAGACTGACCAAAGTAATCAGACCAATTAACACACAAATGATAAAAAATTGTAAAGTTCGTTTTAATAAAATCACTTATATTTCCCTAAATGGACTCCCAATTGCGAGTTTTGACTGCTAGTATATATTGATTAAAAAATGAATAATATTTTTTCATATAAAAATTATAACTTGTTTATTATTAAAACAAAGGCCATGTTGAAACATGCTAAGTCAACTATTTCAAAAACCGTCCCCAATGATGGTAGGAATTGATATTGGATCGCACTCTATTAAAGCTGTGCTTTTACGTGAAATTGAAACAGGATTTCGGCTCGAAGCACTTGCAATTGAGCCGATGCCAAAAGGTGCAATGAGTGAGCGCACAATTCAAGATATTGAAGCGATAGGTAACGTAATTTCAAAATTAAGAAAAAAACTACCAAAGTCATTGAAATCTGCCGCAGTAGCTGTTTCTGGCCAAACAGTCATCACCAAAGTAATCTTCATGGATGTATCGTTAACTGATGCTGAACTTGAATCGCAAATTGAAATTGAAGCCGATAGTTTAATTCCATACCCCCTCGATGAAGTGAGCCTCGACTTTGAGAAGCTTTCAACTAATGAGGCCGATCCTAGTAAAATGAATGTTTTACTTTCTGCTGCTCGTACTGAAAGTGTCGAAGCGCGTGTAGGCGCTTTAGAGACCGCTAATTTAGAAGCTAAAATAGTTGATGTAGAAAGTTACGCATTAAGTCGTGCTATGGATGTTTACTATCAACAATTACCTAGCGACGCATTTAATAAATGTGTGGCTGTGGTTGATATTGGTGCAGTTTTAATGCTTGTGAGCGTTGTTCAAGCTGGGGAAACCATTTATACCCGAGACCAGGTTTTTGGTGGCGATCAATATACAAATAGTATTGTCGCTTACTATAATAAAGGTTTTGATGAAGCGGAAATTGGTAAAACGTCAGGTGATTTACCGCCAAACTACACCTTTGAAGTATTAGCCCCTTTTCAAACTTCGTTACTTCAACAAGTGCGACGTGCAGTGCAAATGTTTTTAACAACCAGTGGTAAAGAGCAAATCGACTATATTGTATTAACAGGTGGTACATCGATGATAAAAGGCATTGACCGATTACTCATTGAAGAACTCGGTATTCACTCTGTTGTTGCTGAACCTTTTGAGAATATGGAAATCTCCCCTAAAGTAGATCGCAACGTAATGCAGCGTCATAAAACGCAATTTGCAATTGCGACCGGGTTGGCATTGAGGAGCTTTTCAACATGCCACATATAAATTTACTACCTTGGCGTGAATTACAACGCGAAGAGTCCAAAAAGAAATTTGTGACCATACTCATTGGTGTCGTTATGGTTTGTTTAGCAAGTATGTACTTGTTGAGCTCGTTTTATGGTGCTTTAAAAGACGGCCAAAACTTAAAAAATAACTATTTAAGCTCAGAAATTAGCATGTTAGATAAAAAGATAAGTGAGATAAGGGGCTTGGATAGAAGAAAAGAAAGCTTACAGCAACGTATGAGACTCATTGAAGAATTACAAAGCAGCCGCAACCTTGGTACACAAATAATGGATGAAGTAGCCAAAATAGTGCCAGGTGGTGTTTATTTAACAAAATTAGAGCGCAGAGGCAGTCAAATACATGTGCTGGGGCGTAGTGAATCGAATAATCGTTTATCGACAATGCTACGCGAAGTACAAAGCTCATATTTACTAGAAAATCCTTCAATGCAGGGGATTGTTGCAGGCGATCAATCTTCGCGCTTGCTTAGTGACTTTAATATGGAGTTTTATGTAAAACCATTTGATAAAATTGGTGAGATTAGCAATGAGCCTTGATTTTAAAGCACTGAGTGAAATTGATTGGAATGAAATAGAGCTAGATAATATTGGCGATTGGCCAATTGTCGTTAAAGCAATTTGCTGTGCGTTTGTTGCCGGGCTTGTATTATTTTTCAGTTATAGCCTGTTAGTTTCTGATGAAATTGACAGTTACCATGGTGCAGTCGAGAAAGAAGTTGAGTTACGCACTACTTATCGTACTAAGTATGCAGTAGCAAGCAAGCTTGAAATCTATCGTCAACAAATGGTTGAAATGGAAGAGACGTTTTCACAGCTATTAAAACGTTTACCTACCTCTAACGAAACCCCTGGTTTACTTGATGATTTGTCATATGTTGGTACAACAAGTGGCCTGACTTTTTTAAAAATAGGTTGGTTGCCAGAAGTTGAGAAAGAATTTTATACCGAACTGCCGATTAAAATTGAAGTAATAGGTACTTATCATGAATTTGGTGAGTTTGTAGGTAAAGTAGCTCAGTTACCACGAATTGTAAGCTTACATGACTTTTCTATTTTATCATCAGGCGATAAACAGTTAACATTCAGTGTTGTTGCAAAGACATATCGTTATGAAGAGGGAGTGAAAAAATGAAACTCCTTCGCATAATGCCTATCGCAATGATGTTTTTTTTGGGTGGTTGTAATGATGATACGTCTGAGCAAAAAGAATTTATTGATCAGGTAAAAGCAAGCACAACACCAAAAGTTGAATCAATTCCTGAGCTGACAAAGTTTGAAATATTTGAGTATAGCGCTGGCCAGCTACGTAGTCCGTTTGTAGCACCTCAGCCTGAGATAATCCAAAATAAATTAACGCAAGTAAAAAACTGTTTGCACCCAGATCAAGAGCGTCGCCGCGAACCGTTAGAAAAATACCCGCTAGATAACTTAGCAATGAAAGGCACAATTGGTTCTAGTGGACAAATATGGGCATTAATAACAGCGGCAGATGACACTTTGCATCGCGTAACTGTAGGAAATTACCTTGGTAGTTATGATGGCAAAGTAAAAACAGTAAGTAACGACTATATAGAGTTAGTGGAATTAATTCCTGATGGGTCTGGCTGTTGGAAAGAGCGCCTGACTAAATTAGAAATGTTAGAGGCGGCAAAAAATGGCGCAAATTAATAATAAAAAAGGTAAAAATAGGATGCATAAGGATGTACTTTGGCTCCATTATATGTCACGAACATTATTAGCTGCTGTTGCTTTAATCACTATAAATACAGCTGTTGCAGGACCGCTACTTTATGATGTTCGTTATAACCCATTACTTAAAGGTGAAACTGAGTTACAACTTGTTTTTGATGAAGAGTTAACCCTTGAGCCAAAAGTTCAGGTGTTCAATAGTCCAGCTAGAATTGAAATGTTTTTCGATACCGCAGAGTTAGAGGTTGGTTTAAATGATGTTGCAGTTAATCAAGCAGGGATTAGTAATGTTACTAACGTTTTAACTGATAGCGGTTTAAAAGTAACGGTAAACTTAGATAGATTAAAAATTTATGAAACTGAGGTTCGCAACAACTTAGTATCTATACGCGTATCTGATAACCCATTTACAGAATCTGAAAATGTAGTGACGGACTCAGGTGATGCAAGCGGAAATTACATCAATCGAATCCAGTCAATTGATTTTAGACGTGGCGAAAAGGGCGAAGCGAAAGTACTCGTGTTCCTACAAGATACTCAAGCCGCGATAGAAGTGCACGAAAGCGGCGGGAAAATTTATGCTGACTTTCATCATACCGATATTTTAGATGATCTACTTTATGAATTGGATGTATTAGATTTTGGTACTGTTGTAAGTAATATCGAGACTTTTAAAGAAGATGGATTAAGTCGCGTAGTTATTGAACCAAATGCCCAGTTTACATTTACGTATCAGCAAATAGATAATATTTTAACGCTAGTAGTAGAAAAAGATGAAACACAAAACGCATACTTAGATGGTGGGATTGAGTATCAAGGTCGCCCTATGACCTTAAATTTTCAAGATATCTCTGTTCGTGCAGCTCTGCAAATTATTGCAGGCTATAATGACTTTAACTTAGTAACCAGTGATTCAGTAACAGGTAATATAACACTGCGTTTAGATGGCGTACCATGGGATCAAGCGCTCGACGTAGTACTGCGTATTAAAGGTCTAGATAAGCGAATGGATGGCTCTATTTTAATGGTAGCGCCTGCAGAAGAGCTCGCAGCACGTGAAGCCAAAGATTTAAAAGCGAAACAGCAAGTTGAAGACTTAGAGCCACTCTATAGTGAATACATTCGATTAAACTATGCTAAAGCCGAAAATTTTGCTGACTTATTAAAAACAGATACAAACAGTATTATAACTGCCCGTGGTAGTGTGTCGGTTGATCAGCGTACAAATACTTTATTGGTAAAAGATACTGTAAAGAGTATAGAAAACATTCGCCGGATGATAGAAACGCTCGATATTCCAGTACAGCAGGTTGTAATCGAATCTCGAATGGTAACTGTGCGCGATAATGTTACTGAAGACTTGGGCGTACGTTGGGGCTTTAGTGATCAAGGTAGTAGTATTGGCATTTCAGGCTCACTTGAAGGTGCAGAAGGTATTTATAACGCGACATCAACTTCAAATGCGCCAAGTATTTCAGATCGGTTAAACGTAAATCTACCTACATCAAATCCTGCGGCGAGTATTGGTTTGCATATAGCAAAGCTGGCCAACGGTACATTAATTGATTTAGAGTTAAGTGCGCTTGAAAAAGAGAACAAAGGTGAAATTATTGCTAGCCCGCGTATCATAGCGGCCAATCAGCAAAAAGCGCGAATAGAGCAAGGCACTGAAATCCCTTACACTGAGTCAGCTTCAAGTGGTGCTACTACTGTAAGCTTTAAAAAAGCGGTACTAAGCTTAGAGGTAACACCTCATATCACACCTGATAATAAAGTAATTCTAGACTTAATTATTACTCAAGATACACGTGGTGATACTGTACAAACGGGAACAGGTGAAGCGGTGTCTATAGATACCCAAGAGATTCAAACTCAAGTGCTAGTTGAGAATGGACAAACAGTAGTACTCGGTGGTATTTTCCAGCAACAGATCATTAATACTACAAGTAAAGTGCCAATTTTAGGTGACATTCCTTACGTAGGAAGGTTATTTAAAACCACAAGTGAGTTTAATGAAAAACGTGAATTACTTATTTTTGTGACACCAAAAATACAAATTGATTAAAATACAGTGGTTTTATGTTAACCAACGGGTGATTATTTAGATTAATTGCTCGTTATATGGCTTTTTATGCTAATTGACTTGAAATGCCCCTGCAATTACTGAGATAATCCCCTCCTTAATTTTGGGGCCAGGTCGTTAGGCGGGGTTTTATTTCAAATTTTAGAGTTTGTTTGTACTAAAAGATATGGCTGAGAAACGTAATATATTTTTAGTTGGCCCCATGGGGGCTGGCAAAAGCACAATTGGTCGTCACATCGCTGACCAATTACACCTTGAATTTGTTGATTCTGATCAAGAAATCGAACGCCGCACAGGTGCAGATATTGCATGGGTATTCGATCTTGAAGGTGAAGAAGGCTTTAGACTTCGAGAAGAGTCTGTTATTGGCGATTTAACCGAAATGCAAGGTATTGTACTTGCTACCGGTGGTGGTTCAGTAATGAGCAAAGAAGTTCGAAACAAGCTTTCGGCTCGAGGTATCGTTGTATACCTAGAGACACCTATAGAGAAGCAAGTTGCACGCACGCAACGCGACAAGCGTCGCCCATTACTGCAAACTGAAGAAGCACCTCGTAACGTACTAGAGCGCTTAGCAGAAGAACGCGAGCCACTATACAAAGAAGTTGCTGATTTTGTTGTACGTACCGATGAGCAAAGCGCTAAAGTTGTTGCTAACCAAATCATCGAGAAATTAGATTTTTAAAAACCAATAATAAAGGAATAGCCAAGCATGCTTAAATTAACTGTTAATTTGGACGAGCGAAGTTATCCTATTTATATTGGGCAATCTGCACTTCAAGATAATGGCCGCCTGGTTCACCACATTGGTGATTGTCGGCCTATCATCATTACTAATGACACAATAGCGCCTTTATATTTGCAAAGGTTACTTGTTTCATTAGCTGATCTAAATCCGCTATCTTTTATTATTCCTGACGGTGAACAATATAAATCACTTGAATGGTTTGAAAACATATCAGCATTTTTACTACAAAATAACTGTGGCCGAGATACGTGTTTAATTGCGTTAGGTGGCGGTGTTGTAGGAGACCTAACTGGTTTTGTAGCGGCTTGTTATCAGCGCGGCGTACCGTTTATTCAAATACCAACGACAGTGCTTTCACAGGTTGATTCATCGGTAGGTGGAAAAACGGCAGTAAATCATCCGTTAGGTAAAAATATGATAGGGGCATTTTATCAGCCTCAAGCGGTTTTTATTGATACGCAAACATTACACACTCTACCTGCACGAGAGTTTGCAGCAGGTATGGCTGAGGTAATTAAGTATGGTTTGATTTACGATACCGAATTATTTGCATATTTAGAGCGAAATGTAGCTAATTTGCAGCAACTAGATGAAGCATGCTTACAGCATATTATTTTTAGGTGTTGTGAAATAAAAGCGCTTATAGTTGCTCAAGATGAAAAAGAACATGGCTTACGAGCTTTGTTAAACTTAGGCCATACATTTGCCCATGCAATTGAGGCGCAGATGGGGTATGGCGTTTGGTTGCATGGCGAAGCTGTTGCAACAGGAATGGTATTAGCAGCTAAACTTGCGAAAACACGCCAAGATTTAAGTGCAGATGAAGTTGAGCGAATTATCAAGCTGCTTGAGCTGTATAATTTACCAACAGAAACTCCAAAGCAAATGACAAGCGAGCAGTTTTTAACGCATATGCGTAAAGACAAAAAGAATAAAAAAGGGACTATCCGCTTTATTCTACCTACCCAATTTGGTCAGTGTGCGTTAGTTGATGATGTATCTGATGACCAAGTTAGAGACTTAATCGAGCAATAAATGCAGTCACAAATTTTACCAAGCCGTGCGGCTTTGGTGGATAGAATCGCACTGCAATTTGAGTACGGGCAAAACTTAATTGTTTTACTTGGCACTTCTGGGCTAGGTAAAAGCTATATGCTCGAAACCTTCATAACAGATAAATATAACGACTTTAATAAAGCATTTGTACAAGTCAGTGCAAAAATGAGCGACGCTCAGCTAATGAGTGACTTATTAGAGCAAAGCTTTAACTCCCCCCTGATTGACCATAACTTAAGTTTACCTGAAAATTATTATCAACTGCTTGATAAACAGCCATGCGGACCTTGTTTATGGGTACTTGATGGTGGTAGGCAATTATCTGAAGAGATGTTAATTGAGCTTGAGTTGCTTTCAAAAAACAGCCCAAATACGCTATATATTATAATAGCTTCACAGTCTAAATTAGCTTTAAATAACGCTGTTGAAATTTACTTGGAACCGCTAACGCTTCGAGAAAGCAAGATGTTATTACAGTGGTACTTTACAGATTTACCTTATGACGAGGACCCTGTATTTAGCACTTTTTTAGCTGAGGCCCACGGTAATCCCAGTTTACTGCTTGCTTGGCAACCTAGTGAGCATGTAGCCGATATTATCGTTAAAGACAAAGTGTCTTGGCGGTTGCATTTGTTAATTTTAATGTTGCTGATTATGCTTTTAATTATTGGTCTGCTTTATAAGTCGGATATGACGCAGTGGTGGCAACAGTATTATCAGCAAGAAGAGGCAAAAATAGTAAATACAGCAATATCTGTAGAGCAAGTAAATGATCCGGTTATAAAGCAAAGTGATTCAATAATTGGCTTAAATAAACCTGAAGTAGTTGAGCCAGATATTAAGCCAGGGCGCGAGCACACTAACGACGTACCTGCGATCATGCAAAGCCTTACCGAATCTGCCAACACCGTTAGCGTACTAGACAATGATATTGATGATAGCGCTAAAAACAAAAACGGTGTATCAAGTTATGTTAAATCTAAAGCTCTAAAAGTAAAGAAAGTAGATACAGCAGAGCAAACTCAGATTAGCCAAGATAATATATGGTACATGCAGCAAACAGATACAAATAGTGTTATTCAATTATTAGCCGTAACTCAGCAGGAAGTTAGTGATAATTTTATTGCTCAATTTAATCTACAACAGCAAACTCATACTTACCAAACAAAGCGAAATAATAAAATATGGTGGGTTGTTACATTTGGCAGCTTTGAAAGTATAAACGAAGCAAAATCAGCAATGGATACTTTATCTGCTGAGGTTAAAAAAAATAAACCTTTCTATAAAAAAATTAGTAAAATAAAGCAAGAAATAGCACTCGTTGATCAGTAAAACACACTGCTTTAGTGTAAAATCGCGCAACACCAGATTGAAGTAAAGAGCCAATGCAGCAAAAGAGTAGAGCCTTCCTTAAATGGGCCGGCGGAAAATACAGCCTAGTTGAAAATATTAATGCGCGATTAAATCAAGCTAGCAAGCATGCTGATACGTTGGTTGAACCTTTTGTTGGTGCAGGCTCTGTGTTTTTAAATAGTGACTTTAAACACTATATTCTCAACGATATAAATGCAGACTTAATTAACTTATACAAAGAGCTAAAAAGCTCTCCAGATGAGCTGATTAGTGACGCTAAAAAGTTATTTGTAGATTTTAATAATCACGCAGATGCGTATTACGAATATCGTGTGCAGTTTAATCAAAGTCGTGATGTATATGAACGTTCAATATTGTTTTTATACATGAACCGCCATGGTTACAACGGACTCTGTAGGTATAATTTAAAAGGTATTTTTAATGTGCCTTTTGGTAAATATAAAAAGCCTTACTTTCCTGAAAAAGAAATGTATTTTTTTGCTGAAAAAGCACAAAAAGCAACCTTCACCTGTTTAGATTACGATGACGTTTTTAAATTAGTGCCTAACAATGCAGTTATTTATTGCGACCCACCTTATGTACCATTAAGTAAAACCGCTTCTTTTACGTCTTACGCTAAAGGGGGGTTTAATTTAGATGATCAGGCTAATTTGGCTAATCTGGCTGAGAAGGCTGCATTTGAAAATAACACACCTGTTCTTATTTCAAACCACGATACTGTGTGGACCCGAAAGATTTATAGCCAAGCATCACTTGACCAAATTCAAGTAAAGCGCACTATTAGCCCCAAAGGCGGCTCTAGAAATAAAGTTGATGAGTTGATGGCTATGTATTTAGCACCCAAGCAACCACTGCGTAAATTGCGATAACAAAAGCAATAAATAGTACAATTGCAATTAGAATGATAGAGATAGGGGAGTGTTGTTTAAAATCGACTTGGCGTTTATTTTCAGACTGAACACCAAAAAATGCTGCTAGCACACTTTGCAACGCACTAAAAAATTGCAGCATTATTTAAAATAAAGGTTTTAAAGATGGAGTGTTTTTAGAATCATCAGGGCTAGTAAGTAGCTCTAGTAAATCGAGGTAATGAAACTGAGCACTACGGCTATCGCCAGTTAACCACGAAAACCACGATGACTCTTCTTCAGCTTTAATACACGTGATTGTAGTTAATGTGTTTTGAGCACTTACCACTTGTGTATTATGGCAATTACCCACTGAGCTTAATTCTTGCTCAGAGCTTGAACCAAAGCTAAACGCCCCGATAAGCAGTACTGCCGACGCAATTAATATCCCAGTTTTAAAAGCACGCATGATGAAATCCAATAATTTGTTACTTTTTTAATCATAGCAAATATTGATTAAATATCAAACTTAAAGTTACCTGAAATAGGGGCTATTACGCCATATTACTTGGGTAACATCTTCAATTAAGTTACATTAACGCAATACACTATTTATTGATGGAGTTAATCATGTTTAACCCAGAGCAAAAATATTTAATAGCCCCTTCTATATTGTCCGCTGATTTTGCAAAACTAGGCGAAGATGTTGATAAAGTTCTCGAAGCGGGTGCTGACGTGGTCCACTTTGATGTAATGGATAATCACTATGTACCTAATCTCACAATCGGTCCTATGGTGTGTAAAGCTCTAAGAGATTACGGCATTACAGCACCTATTGACGTACATTTAATGGTTAAGCCTGTAGATAGCCTTATTCCATTGTTTGCAGAGGCTGGCGCATCAATTATTACTTTTCATCCAGAAGCCAGTGAGCACGTCGATCGTACAATACAGTTAATTAAAGATCATGGCTGTAAAGCAGGCTTAGTGTTCAATCCTGCAACAAGCCTAAGTTATTTAGACCATGTTATTGATAAGCTCGATACCATTTTACTAATGTCGGTAAACCCAGGGTTTGGCGGGCAAAGTTTTATTCCTCATACCCTCGAAAAGCTACGCCAAGCTAAACAGCGAATCGTTGAATCGGGTCGTGATATCCGCTTAGAGGTTGATGGTGGTATTAAAGTCGATAACATTGCAGCAGCAGCACAAGCTGGAGCTGACATGTTTGTAGCTGGCTCTGCTATTTTTAATCAGCCAGATTACAAAGTTGTGATTGATCAAATGCGTAAACAGCTTGGAAGTGTTAAGTAATGAAGTACGATGTCGCCTTATTTGATTTAGATGGTACCTTGGTTGATAGCGTTTACGACTTGTATATTGCTATTAATTTAACCTTGAGCAGTCTTGCTTTCCCTATTGTTAGCCAGCGCTTGGTTGAAAGCTGGGTCGGTAATGGGGTTGAAGTCCTCGTTAAACGCGCTTTGAGTGGCGATATGCAAGTGAGTGAACATCTAGATGAGTCACTTAGTAGTAAAGCAATATTACAGTTTTATAAGCACTATGAACAACAAGTTGGTGAGTATAGTGTTTTGTACCAACATGTAGAAACCGGGCTTGCAGCACTTCGTGGTATGCCTAAAGCACTAATCACTAATAAGTCTCGAATATTTACAGAAAAACTACTTGATAAGCTGGCACTAACGAGTCATTTTGATGTGATTGTATGCGGTGACGACATGGCAAAAAAACCATCGTCAGAGCCATTGCTATTTGCTTGCAAAAAACTTAATGCGGAGCCTAATAAAGCAATAATGATAGGTGATTCTAAAAGCGATATACTTGCAGCTAAAGCCGCTAATATAGACGTAATTGCACTTAGTTATGGCTATAACCAAGGTGAAAACCTTGAGGGTTATAATCCACAGTACCTATGTGATAACTTCTTAGATATAATACCTGTTCTAACGCAGCGTTAAATATTATTAATTAAGCTAAATAAAGGAAAATCATGAGTAAACCAGTAGTATTAAGTGGCATGCAGCCAACCGGTGGTATGACAATAGGCAACTATGTTGGCGCTATTAACCAGTGGGTTAAGCTACAGGAAGAATGTGATAGCTACTTTATGCTTGCAGATTTGCATGCGATTACTGTACGCCAAGACCCTGAATTACTTCGCGCTCGCGTACTGGATGGAGTTGCGTTATATACAGCATGTGGTATCAATCCGGAAAAATCTGCATTATTTGTACAATCTCAAGTGCCTGAGCATGCTCAACTTGGTTGGGTTTTAAACTGTTATGCGCAAATGGGTGAGCTTAATCGTATGACGCAGTTTAAAGATAAGTCAGCAACACATGCCAATAATATTAATGTGGGGTTATTTGCTTATCCAGCTTTGCAAGCGGCTGATATTTTATTATATCAAGCAGATAAAGTGCCAGTAGGGGATGATCAAAAACAACATCTTGAATTAACGCGCGATATTGCTACACGATTTAATAATGTATATGGCGACATTTTTACGCTACCAGAGCCGTACATTCCTGAGTTTGGCGCTCGCGTAATGAGCTTGCAAGATCCACTTAAAAAAATGTCTAAGTCTGACGAAAACCCAAATGGTTTTATAATGATGCTAGACGAGCCTAAAAAGATTGAGAAAAAACTTAAAAAAGCAGTAACAGATTCAGATGAGCAAGCGCGCATCTATTTTGATCGCACAGAAAAACCAGGCGTATCAAACTTGCTTACTTTATTGAGTGTTGCAACTAAGCGCTCAATTGAAGACTTAGTGCCAGAGTATGAAGACAAAATGTATGGTCACTTGAAGAAAGACACTGCCGATGCAGTAGTAAGTATGTTAGAGCCAATTCAAGCACGTTTTAAAGAGATCAGAGAAGATCAAAACCTACTTAATAGCATAATGAAATCAGGTGCTGAAAAAGCCAGTGTACGTGCTGAGAAGACACTGAAGTCGGTATACGACGCACTTGGGTTTATACCTCGCGGTTAAATTATATATAAATTTAAACACAAAAAATGCCGCTTTACTAAGCTAACACCATTCAGTTAAGCATGCTTTGACTTAATGGTGTACCGAGTTTTTGAAATTCGAACGGTCCTACTTTTGGGCCGTTTTCTTTTTTCTGGAAGAATATAACGTTTCACTCGTTC
>NZ_JADYXJ010000018.1:0-91640 GCF_015864365.1 Pseudoalteromonas sp. SWXJ133 | reverse complement strand
CGTCTCAGTGGGGTCGCATTATAGGGAGCGGCGGATTTTACGCAAGCGTTATTTGCATAAAATAGTAATTAAAATTAAGCCCCAAGCAAGCACACATGATAAGCACAAGTTACCCACAAAAACCTGTTGATAACTCTTGTTTTTACATAGCTAAACCATTCTATAGCTTTTAATTAAAACCTTAAAAATGCAAAAAGCACCTTATTTAGGTGCTTCTCAAAAGTAATAGTTATTAGAATCTAGGGTCTGTTTATCTTTCAAGGTTAAATTTGCAGCAGCCTGTTTGGTATTCAGGCAAGGCAGAGCCTATGTAGTGTGGTTACTCCCCATAAATAGGCGATAACGTAGCATTAATGCCAAACAGGCGCTGCCCAAAGGGTTCTTCCTAGGGGCTATTTACTCTTTGTTACTCGGTTTTTACTTATTCTTACATGGATGTAAGCCAGTAGGGTAACGCAGGAGCAGTTACCGAGCCCACTAGGTTACAAATCTCGCGCCGCGATTAAACACCCCCTAGTTTGAACAAATTTTAATCCGCAAAGAGCAACAGACCCTAGTATAAAATACTATATAACTTGCGACGATACTTTGCTGCGAGTGCGTCGCCATCAGGTAAAGAGGCAATAATGGCTAAAAAGCTTGGTTTCGCTTCATTGAAATTCAGATCTTTTTGCAGCACTGTAAATAGTATATCCAATGCTTCTTCTTTTCTGCCCGCTTCATTAAGTAAAATACTGAGCTCTTCTTTTAATTCTAGGTCATTTGGGTACTTTTCTACTTGTTGTTGCTTTTCTTTAATCTCTGGTGAGTCTTTTGCTTCAAGCGCAGCTTCGCATTTTGCTTTTATATTATTAAAGTAAGCATCTTGCTCTTGTACGTCTATTGTATTTATAAGCGCTTGGGCTTCATCTACCTTGTGAATTTGAATACATATGTCTGCAAGCACTAATTTGATGCGTGCATTACCGCTGTCTATTTCATAAGCTTGCTTTGCATAATTGAAAGCAGCATTTAAATCTGACTTTAATAACGCTTGTTTTGCTTGCTCTAACAGTAAGTCTTGTTGCGCAGGTAAATGCTTTGCTAGGGCTTCGCGTATTTGTGCCTCACTTTGAACACCTGCAAGTAAATCTACTGGTGCAGAGTCTTTTAATAATACAAGCGTAGGCAGAGTTTGAAGACCAACTTGCTGCGCAAGTTGAGAAGCGAGTGCTTGCTCTGCATCGCAATCTAGGTTTGCTACTACTATATAGCTTGCATATTCAGCCGCTATTTTATCTAAAATTGCAGCCTGTCCGATGCAGTCAGGACTTTGAGGAGAGAAAAAGTTAAGCAACACCAATTTTTGCTGTGATGTTTCACCGAGTACTTGTTGAAGGTTTTGCGCATTAATACTAACTATGTTGCTCATTGAATTGATTGCCATATTCATCTATTTAGGTTTTTATATGGTGGTGAACATAATAATTACAAGTCATATATCTAAATCATCCGGTATACATATTCAACAATGAGGGAAAACATGAAATTAACTTATCTAAGTGCAATACTTTTATTAGCAAGCCCATTAGTACAAGCAAATGGACTCGATTTGAATTTAAGCAAAACCATGCCAGCTATAGAAAAGTTTTACCTTGATTTACACCAATCGCCAGAACTTTCTTATCACGAACAAGAAACGGGTAATAAAATAGCGGATAAATTAACTCAGCTGGGTTTTAAAGTAACAAGTAATGTAGGTGGCTTTGGTGTTGTCGGCATTTACAAAAACGGAAACGGTCCAACCGTGATGATCCGTACTGACACCGATGGCTTACCTATTATAGAGCAGACAGGAAAGTCCTATGCCTCAAAAGTTAAAGTAATAGACGAGCATGGTGCGAAAGTAGGTGTAATGCACGGTTGTGGCCACGATATTCACATGAGCTCTTTTATTGGTACTGCTGAGCAATTAATAGTACACAAAGATCAATGGAAAGGCACTTTGATGATGGTTGCACAGCCTGCCGAAGAAGTTGGTGGGGGTGCTAAAGCCATGTTAGGCGAAGGACTATTTAGTAAATATGAAAAACCTGATCATATAATTGCTTTGCATGTAAGTGCTAGCGTCCCCGCTGGTAAGGTATCAATGAAAAATGAATACACTATGGCAAGTGTAGATTCTGTCGATATTACAATAAAAGGTAAAGGTGGTCATGGTGCTTATCCGCATACAACTATAGACCCTGTGATTATAGCTGCACGCACAGTACTTGCTCTGCAAACAATCACAAGCCGAGAACTTTCACCGCTAGAGCCTTCGGTTATTACGGTTGGGTCTATTCATGGTGGCTCAAAACATAATGTGATTTCGGATGAAGTAAAACTACAACTCACTCTCAGAAGCTATAACCCAAATGTTAGAAGTGCTCAAATAGCAGCAATAAAACGAATCACGGCAGGTATTGCACAAAGTGCTGGCCTAAATGAATCAAACTACCCTGTAGTATATGTACATGAAGATGAATCTATTCCATCTACTTATAATAACCCAGCACAAACAGACATTGTTAGACACTCTATTGCCAGCGCAATTGGTGATACTAATGTGCTTGAAACACAAGCTGTAATGGCGGGTGAAGACTTTGGCCTATACGGACGCACCGATGAAAATATCCCGATTACCTTATTTTGGCTAGGTGGTGTAAACCAAGCACAATATGCAGATTCTATAAAAACAGGTGAAGTACTCCCTTCCCTACACTCTAGTAAATTTGCACCAGATTATAAAGTTGCTATCCCTACCGGAATAAAAGCAATGAGTAACGCTGCTGTAGCTTTATTTAATAAGTAACCTGAATTCTGGATAATAAATCTATCTCAAGCAGCTATTTTCAGCGCTAACTGCGTTGAATTTATTTGCAATAGGCCAGCTATGGCTCTGTAGCTAACTAGCAACAGAGCTTTTTTTATAACTCGATTTTTTAAAGGTCGCTTTTCCACCTCGTTTAGCAAAACGTTTTTTAGGTGAGGTTTTTGGTAGCCTTGCAAATGCATTACTATCGCAGTTTGCTGCTAATTGTACAAACCCATTTAAGTCAGCAAGTAAAGGCTGTAAAAATTGCTGATAACTCATTACTTGCTGCGCAATATCACCTAAGCTTGATTCCCACTTTGCGGTTAAATCAGGACTAGCTAAACCTTGCGGTAATACGCTAATTAGAGCAAGTCCCGTTTCGGTCGCTCTAATTGACTTACCTTCACGTTTTAAAAAGCGCCGCTTGAATAGCAACTCGATTATTCCCGCACGTGTTGCCTCCGTACCTAAACCATCAGTGTCTTTTAATACTTTTTTAATTTGTGGATCTTTAACATAACGACTAATACCGGTCATCGCAGCCAATAATGTAGCATCGGTAAAATAAGCAGGGGGTGATGTATGCTTTTCGACTACTTCGCCTTGCTCACAAAAAAGAGACATACCTTTTGTTAAAGGAGGTAACGTAGCTTCATCTTTTAATTCAGACTTACCCATTAATACCTTAAAGCCCAGGCTTACATCTTGTTTTGCATTTGCTTTAAATAATCCGCCAGCGATTGTTATCTCTGCTTTAGTTTCGTTATATATATAGTCGGGATAAAACTGAATTAAGTAATGGCGGCTTATTAATTGATATACCTTCGCTTCGTCACCGCTCAAACTCGCTGACTTTAACTGCTTAGCCGTAGGCACAATGGCATGATGGGCAGCCACTTTTGAATCGTTAAAACATTTACTACGCTTTTTTACATCAGCCCCATTTACCAATTCGGTGCTTTGCCCACCATTAGCACTTATAGCTTTAAAAATAGCAGATGCATCTTGATGGTGATCTTTAGGTAAATAACGATTATCAGAGCGTGGGTAAGTAATTAGTTTATGACGTTCGTAAAGTATTTGGCAAATATCCAACACCTTTTGAGCTGGCATACCAAATGCTTTAGCCGCATCTATTTGCAGTGCAGATAAATTATACGGTAATGGAGCACTTTGTTTTTTTTGTTTTTGGTCAAGTGAAGTAAGCTCAGCACTTTGCTTTGTAATGCGTGAAGCAACATTTTGTGCGAGTGCTTTGTTAAGTATTCGCCCTTCTTCATCTTGATGTGGCTCACATGCTTTACTAGGAATCCACTTAGCTATGAATGGCTGGTCATCTGGAGTAAGTAAATGCGCCAGTACATCGTAAAAAGGCTTAGATACAAAGTGTGCTATTTCGTTATCTCTATTAACAACAAGACCTAAAATAGGGGTTTGTACTCGCCCTACCGAAAGCACATTACCAAACCCTGCTTTTTGCCCAGCTAGTGTGTATGCACGTGTTAAATTCATACCAAATAGCCAATCAGCACGAGAGCGCGCTAAAGCAGATACACTTAACGGAATAAAATCTCGATTAGAACGCATAGTACCCAGTGATTTTTTTACCGCCGATAAATTTAAATCACTAATGAGTAAACGTTGCGTACTCTGCTTTTTAGCCTGACTTATTTTAGCTTCTTCAATTACTTGATCGACTAGTAGCTGGCCTTCACGGTCTGGATCGCCAGCGTGAATAAGTTGCGAGGCTTGTTTAATTAATTTTTTTAAAACAGTGAGCTGTTTGCGTGTTTTGGTTTTGGCTTTTAACTTCCACTGTTCAGGTATGATAGGTAAGTGTTCAAACTGCCACTTTTTAAAGCGCTCATCATAGTCATCAGGTTCTGCTTGTTCTAGCAAATGCCCAATGCACCACGATACACAATCGCCATTAGCGACTTCTATATAACCATCATGTTTTTTATGTGGTTTTGGTAACGCATCAGCAATAGCGCGTCCAAGTGAAGGTTTTTCTGCAATGTAGAGTTTCATAGCCTGCTCATCACTGTTTATATAAACAGTAGTCTAGCACAGCTATTTTAAAGGAGGGAACTTTTTGTAACTATTGGCTAGCTGGGCTTTTTTTGTCTTTTGTTAAAATATAAATAAGCGGAAGATAACAAACAACAACGGTGCCTATATTAATAAATGGCAATAAGGTTTTATAAATGTATGTACTATAAGAAAGATCCCATAAATGGCGATCAACTAATCTGAAAAGTTGTAAAATAGGGGCACTTACAACAACAAGCTGACCGATAACACACTGCCACAAATGCACTTTATCTTTAAGACCCCAATAGGCAATCAGAGCCATCCACGCCAGATCATTAAATGCCCAGACAACATAACGCCAAATATAAGGGTCATCAATAGTTATTAGATCACCGTAAATTAAAGTACCGTACAAAAAAAAAGCAGCGGTAACTAACACAAAGCGAAGTGCCAGATAATCCTTACGTAAGTAGAATACAAAAATAGCTGGGAGTAAAAATAGCACCCAGCTAATTTCGAGTATTTGCATACTACTATTAAACCATGTAGGCATAGAGTTACCTAATCTGGTTTTGTGTCATCATCCTGTCCATTTCCATTGCCAGGCATGTAGCTAAATTTATCTAACTTTTTCATAATTGATATCCTGTAAGTAAAAGTTATTATTGTTTAGAAGAAAAACTTCCACCAATCTTGAGTTTGGCTATCTGTTTTATCATCATCATCACCATTACCCAGCATATAACTAAATTTATCGATATTCTTCATGGCTGACTCCGTTACATTTGTTATTGAAAGCTTACTTTATGATAAATAAACGTATTTGCCAAGTAAAGTTATCTTACATCAATAGGTGCAGACTCTTTTGCCTTACCTTGTAAAATAGAAATCTCGACACGACGATTTCTTCGGCGGTCTTCATCTGTATCATTTGGTACAAGTGGTCTTGTTTCAGCTCGCCCAACAACCATCATCCGAGTTTTGTCAAAGCCAGATACTTTTTGTAACTCGCTTGCTACAGCAACAGCTCGCTTAGAAGAAAGATCCCAGTTGTTTATGTATAACTCATTCGACACCTGAAAATCATCCGTGTGCCCAGACACCGTTATCTCCCCTGGCACATCCTTTAAAAGCACACCAATATCTTTAATTATAGGTTTAAACTTAGGCTGTAGAAATGCACTACCTGAAGGAAACGAACCATTTTCTCTGATACGTATAATTATTTGCTGCCCCAAGGACTCGAGCTCAATTGCGCCATCGATTATTTGAGTTTCTAACTGTTGGGCTATTTTTTTGACTAACTCGTTAGTTTGCTCCTGATCGGCCGAAGACGTTGCTTGTTCAGCTCCTTGACCTTGCGAAGTACTACTGGATTCACCACCTCGTTTGTCACCACGCTGCTCTTGCCTACCACCAGCTGAGCTTTCATCACCAGCTTGAAACTCTAACATTTGCTGAGTCATTTCTACTGTTTGTTGCTGAATAGTTTCAATTGGGGTGGGCTCTGGTTTACCTGGAGTAAATTCCATGGCAATCACAGAAGTTCCTTTAGGGATATCTTTTACTTCAATTTTGTTTTGTACACCAAAAGCAAACTTCATAGAGCCTGCAATTTGTTTAAATTTGAGTACATCCATTTCAGAAAAAGCCAACAAGAGTACAAAAAAGCACATTAATAGTGACATTAAATCGGCAAAAGTTCCCATCCATGCAGGTAGACCTGGTGGCGGACATTTGCACTCTTGATCAGACATAGTTACTCCTCGGTATCTACTTTACGTTTTGATTCAGCTAAGTAATTTTTCAATATACCCTCGATTACTTTCGGGTTTTGGCCATCTTGAATACCTAGAATTGCATCTAAGATTAATCGCTGATTCATAGCTTCCTCATCTTTACGTAGCTCTAATTTAACCTGTATAGGTATAGCTATAACATTAGCCAAGAATGCACCATATAGGGTTGTTAATAACGCTACAGCCATTGCCGGACCAATTGCCTTTGGATCATCCATGTTAGATAACATCGCAACCAAACCAATTAAAGTACCAATCATGCCCATTGCAGGCCCTATGTCAGCTAAAGACTTAAATAAACCCGCCCCCATTTCATGGCGAGTAGTGGTTAGAGAAATATCTTTTTGAAGTGTTGCGCGAACTACATCTGCATCATGGCCATCGACGAGCATGTCGACTCCTTTGCGCATAAAGGGATTTGGTATTTCAGCTTCTTCGAGTGCCAAAAACCCCCCTTTACGAGCTGAATCAGCAAGCTCAACTGCTTTTTCTATAAGCTCTTCTGGCGTTTCAATTTTAAACATAAACGCTTTAGTAACAACTTTACCTATACCCAAGAATTGCGACATAGTGAAGTTAGATAAAACAATAAAAAGTGAACCACCAAATACAATAACTACAGATGGGGTATTATAAAACATAGCGACTTCGCCGCTACTACTCATGAACATGGACATAACAATTAAGCCAACTGCGCCCAAAATCCCTATAATGGTTGCTAAATCCACATTTCCTCCAGAAGTTTCATGCTTAATGGCCTTATCATAAACTTTTATTATTAACTGCTTATCGGCAACATATTGAATTGCTTGAGCCATTTTTATAAACAAACATAAAAAGCAGCCTTAAACACTATCTTAGATGAAGTTCTAAGGGCTACCTAATTATCAATTGATTTATTAAACCAACAGACCGCTATTAAGGCTTTATTAATGCACTTGAAATATAATTTAACGTTATAAAGGTAAAAAACCAATATCATCCTTTGACCTAGTTTAGCATTCCCCCTAAAATTGACCCCTAAATTTATTATGTAAGCTGAAATAAAGATGGCGACTAAAAAACCTGAAAACTTAAGTTTCGAACAAGCACTAGAAGAATTATCTACAATCGTTAGTGACATGGAACAAGGTGACTTATCGCTTGAGCAATCGTTAAAGCAATTTGAGCGTGGAATTGCATTAGCAAGTGCTTCATCAGGGAAATTACAGCAAGCAGAACAAAAAGTATCAATTTTGCTAGGGAATGGCGAAAAGTCAGTACTTACAAATTTTGATAATGATATGGAATAGCTGTGAGCATAAAAAATCATATTGAACGTGCTCAAAAAGATGTAGTAGCGACCTTACAACAGCATTTTAACCAGCCTCTCGATACAGAAGAAACGGTAAAGAACGCCACCCAGTATGGATTATTTAATGGCGGTAAAAGATTACGTCCATTTTTAGTTTATGCCACAGGTAAAATGCTCGGCGTAAACCATCAAGACTTAAACGTACTTGCTGCTGCAATTGAGTGTATTCATAGCTATTCGTTAGTTCATGATGACTTGCCGGCAATGGATGACGACGATTTACGCCGTGGACGCCCTACTTGCCATATAGAGTTTGGCGAGGCAAATGCAATTTTAGCCGGTGATGCTCTTCAAACTCTTGCTTTTGAGCTTATTGCGAATCACAAATTTGAATGCTCATCGCAAACACAAGTAAAAATGATTGCGCAACTTGCCCATGCATCAGGTCTTCAGGGTATGGTTGGCGGACAAGGGCTTGATATAGCAGCAACAGATAAAGTAATTACCGTACAAGAACTGGAGCGAATACATAAACTAAAAACCGGGGCTCTAATTAATTGCGCAATTACACTTGGTGCACTTTGCAGTGAAAAGGCTGATCAACAAACCTTAGAAAATTTAAGTGTTTTTGGGTATGCTATAGGGCTAGCATTTCAAGTACACGACGACATTTTAGATGTTGAAGGCGATACGGTTACTTTAGGAAAGCCACAAGGCTCCGATATTGCCGCGAATAAAGCGACATATCCGGCATTATTAGGTATGCTAGGCGCTAAAGAAAAGGCGCATAATTTAATTCAACAAGCCCATGAAGCGTTAGCAAATATAGATGCTGACACAACACTTCTTGCGTCGCTAGCAAATTACCTAATTGAGCGTGACCACTAATTTTTGCTCATACGTATTGCAATTAGCACTGACATTATTACTCAACATTAATTATTCGTAAAAGCTTTGAATTAATTAATGTTAGCGAAGGATATATATAAAACCATGACACTTGATAGTAGCAAGTATCCATTACTTAATTTGGTTGACGAGCCAGCCCAATTGCGTGACTTAGCGCAAGACAAACTCCCTGCATTTAGCAATGAGCTGCGCGATTATTTACTCAACTCAGTATCGCAAAGTAGCGGTCATCTAGCGTCTGGTTTAGGGACGGTTGAACTAACCGTTGCGCTGCATTATGTTTATAACACTCCAGACGATCGCCTAGTTTGGGATGTGGGTCATCAAGCTTATCCGCATAAAATTCTTACTGGTCGTCGCGACCAAATGCACACTATTCGCCAAAAAGATGGTTTGCACCCTTTTCCTTTTCGCGATGAAAGCCAATACGATACGTTTAGCGTAGGCCATTCAAGCACATCTATTTCAGCTGCTTTAGGTATGTCTATTGCTGCACAAAAAGAAGGTAAAGGTCGAAAGTCTGTAGCCATTATTGGTGACGGAGCTATAACCGCAGGCATGGCATTTGAAGCGATGAATCATTTAGGCGATGTAAAATCAGACATGCTTATTATTTTAAATGATAACGAAATGTCGATATCTGAAAATGTTGGCGCATTAACAAATCACTTTGCTCGAATTTTATCAGGTAGCTTTTATACTAACATTCGTGAAGGTAGTAAAAAGTTACTCTCAGGTGTGCCTCCGGTAAAGCAACTTGCCAGTAAAATGGAAGAGCATATTAAAGGTATGATGATCCCGGGTACCTTCTTTGAAGAATTAGGTCTAAATTACATCGGCCCTATTGATGGCCACGATGTAAACATGCTTGTAGATACATTACGTAATATGCGTAACTTAAAAGGTCCACAGCTTTTACATATAAAAACGCAAAAAGGTAAGGGCTACAAACCGGCTGAAGCCGATCCTATTGGCTACCATGGTGTACCAAAATTCGATCCGAGCACAACTAGCCTACCTAAATCTAAACCTAGTGCTGCTACTTTTTCAAAAGTATTCGGCGATTGGTTGTGTGATATGGCCGAACAAGACAGCAAGTTAATGGCTATAACGCCTGCAATGCGCGAAGGTTCAGGCATGGTACGTTTTTCTAAAGAGCATCCAGATCAATACTTTGATGTAGCTATTGCTGAGCAGCATGCCGTTACTTTAGCCGCTGGCTTTGCCTGTGAAGGTTTAAAACCTGTTGTTGCTATTTACTCAAGCTTTTTACAACGTGCGTATGACCAATTAATACATGATGTTGCACTGCAAAACTTACCTGTATTATTTGCCATTGACCGCGCTGGTATTGTTGGAGCCGATGGTGAAACTCACCAAGGTGCGTACGATTTAAGCTTTATGCGCTGCATTCCAAATATGGTAATTATGGCACCAAGCGATACCAACGAGTGCCGTCAAATGCTGTACACCGGCTATAAAGCAAATTGCCCAGTTGCTGTTCGTTACCCTCGCGGTAGTGCAGGTACTGCAGACATTGAAAGCACTATGCAACTGCTTGAAATAGGTAAGGCAGATACAATTAAGAAAGGCAGTAAAATTGCCATTTTATCGTTCGGTACATTACTTGAAAATGCACAGCTTGCTGCAGATGAATTAGATGCAACGCTTGTTAATATGCGTTTTATTAAACCACTTGATACCGCACTTTTAAATGAGCTTGCAACTAGCCACGATGTAATTGTTACGCTTGAAGATAATGCGATTGCTGGCGGTGCCGGCTCTGCAGTTAACGAATTCTTAGCAACGCAAAAAGCTGATATTAATATCCTTAACTTAGGTATTCCTGATGAGTTTATTAAACACGGCACCCAAGATGAAATGCACGATGAAATGGGATTAGGCGAGCAAGGAATATTAACCGCTATTAAAGCGTTTATTAATTAACTTCCTATACATCTAAAGTTGAGCATATTAAAAAAGGAGCCTAGGCTCCTTTTTTAATATCAAATATTGCTGATCAGCGCATCCACACTTTAATATCAGCTAGGCCATTGCTTTGTAAAATACCTAATTGTTGATCAACGTTAGAATTTTGTTCAAACTCAAATGCATCAAGCTGATCATCAAACGTAATATTTGCAACACCATCACCACCGCGCTTTTTAACTTGGTGTAGTGAAATATCTGCTAGGTTAATAGATGTCTCCCAGCTAATTACCTGCCCACCCAAAAGTGGTAATGGATAAAATGACCAACCAATTGATGCCGTGATATTAGTTGTTTTTCCATTTGGTAATTGGAATGAATTAGCCGCTATTACTTTACAAAGATCTGAAGCATAGCTGTCTATTTTATTGCATTTAAAATCACGTAATAATAGTAAAAACTCATCACCACTCCAACGTGCCACATAGTCAGAACCCTGCGTACGCGAATTTAATAATGCAGCCATTTGCTGTAAGCAGCTATCACCTGCAATTGGGCCATAGGCATCATTGATACGGCTGAAGTTATCAAAGTTAATAATTACCAGCACCAGTGACTTGCCTTGTGCCTGCAGCGATTGTGAATTACGTTGAAAGTGTTCGATATCTTTAGGGAGTTGATCAAACAAAAAGCGACGGCTACGCAGCCCTGTTAGCTCATCTGAGTGACTAACTAATTTAAGCTGTGAATTCACTTGGCCTAATTTATCATTAGCTTGACGAAGCTCTAAGGTACGCTCGGTGATCAAGCCCTCTAATGCTTCTTGTTTTCTACGCTCTTGCGCTCTAAACACCCAAAAAATGAGATAAAAAAGTAAAATAAAGCCACTGGTAATTAAAAGCCTAAAGTAAATAGTTTCATCAAATCGCTCAGGCACTACAAAACCATATTCTACTTCTTGCGCTTTAGTCCAGTCTTCACCTTGGCGCTTAGCTTCTAATTGAAACAAAAACGAGCCTGGAGGCAAGTTAGTATAAATAGCTTCACGTCGCGTATTAGCATAGCGCCAATCACTATCTAAGCCACTTAGTTTATATCTAAATTCAATACTGTTTGGTGCATAGTAATCAATAGCTGTGTAAGTTAGCGTTATATCACGCTCGTCTGTTTCTAATGATGGTTTTTTACCAAGCGCAGCGGTAGTTAAATGACGAAGTGGCGTTGTTATTGTTTCTATTGTTGGCTTTAATGCAAGCACACCAAATAGCTCTACGTTTTTAGGTATTTCAACAACACCTTGTAAGCTTGGGTACCAAATAGAATTACCGGTGTCTGCTACCGCATCATGCCCAAGTCCACTACAACATTGATTCGCTTTACCATCGAGTTGACGGTCAAAAGATGAAATGACTTCTTCAACTTTTAAGCTTTTTATTTCTGTTTTAAATTGCTCTACAGGCATTCTGTAAACACCTTTCATGGTGCTTACCCAAACATGCTTTAACTTTTCATCATATTCTAGGCTAAATATAGACCCATACGGTAAACCATTAGCTGCATCGAGTTGACGCCACTGCCCTTGCGTACTTCTGTAAAAAAGCCCATCGTTAAGAGAGCCGATCAAAATACCCACGCCATCTATATGTAACACGCTAGTTACGTATGCACTTTCAAGTGTTGTTTGGTCACCAATTTTTTCAATGCCGCGGTCTGTAAAGTAATATGCGCCTTTACTAGTACCAATCACACCAAAGTTTGTTTTATCCAATACGTAGGTAATAAACTTACTACCTAAAAAAGCATTATATGCAAAAGGTGTTAAACCAGCATAATTTAATCGATATAAACCGCGTCCGGTACCAATCCAAAAACCGCCTTTACTAGAGCGACTTATTGCAAACACAGGATTATCGCGAAGCGCTCGACCTGGGACGGTATAGAGTGTCTTGTTTTCAAAAACAAATAAGCCACGTCCTGTAGCTATATATAATCGTTCACCATCAAATTGTAGATCGTGTACTGACGCGTATCCATATTTACTACTTGGAACTAAATTAATAAAACTTTTATCTAAATCGAAATAACCAATGCCGCTTTTGTTAGCAACCCACAGTTTCCCATCGGGAGCTTGGCTAATAGCCATAACAGATTCGGTCATATTTGAAACCGCTGAATGCCTTTCTACTCGCCCTTCATGGACAAGCCATAAGCCTTCACTAAAACTTGCTAACCAAACGTTATTTTTATCATCTCTAAAAATATCAGCAAACCATATGCTTTGATCAAGTTGGCTTGGCTCTACCCATTGCCACTCACCGGTTTTATCTCTAAACAATAAACGTCCATAAGTCGAAATCCACAAGCCACCATCGGTATCACTCATAAACTTATAAACGGCTGAGTTATTTGCATTAGGTAAAGGAAAAGGCCTTAGTTCATCGTCTAAATCTAAAAAGTAAGCACCTAACTCAGAGGCTATATACAAATTACCATTTAAAAATGATAAATCGTGCACTATGGTTTGCGCTAAGCGCTCTGGTAACGATATTTTTGCGGTAAGCTCTAAACGTAATTTAGAAAAATCTGATGAGTTTTTTGTAAGGCGCAATAAATGACGGTCATTAACCAGCCAAATACCTTCAGGAGAGAGTGCCATTTGGCTAACAGAGCCAACAATTTGGGTAATTACGGTAGCATTAACAATAGGTAGGGGCCCATTTACTTCAGTGCGTAAATCAACTTGCCCTCTATCTACATAGTATAAACCATTGGCCGCAATCCATATGCTGCCTTTAGAGTCCTCAAGAATATCTATTACTGGACCTTTAATATTAAACTCTTGTGCTGCAAATGTGGCTGGATTAATAACTACCAAGCCACTTTTAGTACCTACCCATAATAAGCCACTAGAATCGACTAAAAGTTTATTAATACCATTACTAGGCAAGAACGGGCTATTTTGCGTGTTGTAGTTTGTAAATGTTGTGCCATCAAAACGGCTTAAGCCAAACTGAGTACCAAGCCACATATAGCCTTGCTGGTCTTGTACTACGCTTTTAAGTGATTGCGAAGGTAGACCATCTTTTATATTCCATTGCTTAACTACGTAATCACTAATTGAAGCCCAACTTGGTGTCGCGCACAACATCAGTACACAAACCAGTAAAAATCGCATCATATTGCTGCCACCTAGTTAAACAAATCAAATATAAAAAATTAAAAGGGTAGTAAACCCGCTTTTATTAGCGCCTGTAAGCATATAAGCGAAAAAACGCCCGCAAGTATATCATCGGCCATAATACCTAAACCACCATGTACTCGTTTGTCTAGCATACGGATTGGGCCAGGTTTTGCTATATCAAAAAAGCGAAATAACAAAAAACCAACGAGTAATGTTTGCCAGCTAAGTGCTGCACCAATCATTGTAATGTAATAACCTGCCACTTCATCCCATACAATAGCAGGATGGTCGTGCACGCCTAAATCATCAGCCGTTTTACCGCAGGCCCATATACCAAATATACTGATCACTACGGCAAACACAATTTGCAACCATAGCGGATAATACATAGTCATAAAAATGAATGGCAGTGCAGCAAAAGTGCCAAATGTACCAGGTGCTTTAGGGGCTAACCCAGTACCAAAACCCAAACCAAAAAATTGATGTGGGCGCTTTAAATTAAACTTTCGGTTTTTGTTCAAACCAGCTCCTTTGCAAAATGCTCAAAACCTTGCTGCTTAAAATCAAACTTTTCACCGTTGTGTAAAAGTTCAATTTGACCATCGCCACTTTTAATTTGGCCTATGCATGTTGCATCTACACCATATTGACGCAGTTTTATATCTAGCATACTTTTATTGCTATCAGGTACAGTAAAAATTAATTCGTAATCATCACCGTAACTGAGAATAAATGGCAGCTGCTGATTAAAATCAAGGCTTGCTTGCATTGCATCTGAAGTCGGAATACTTTCAATATTCACAACTGCATTTACTTGCGACATATCAAGTATATGACTTAAATCAGCGATTAAACCAT
Organism: Pseudoalteromonas sp. SWXJ133; assembly: GCF_015864365.1. NCBI lineage: Bacteria > Pseudomonadati > Pseudomonadota > Gammaproteobacteria > Alteromonadales > Pseudoalteromonadaceae > Pseudoalteromonas > Pseudoalteromonas sp. SWXJ133. The sequence goes on along the minus strand of NZ_JADYXJ010000018.1, from coordinate 76,800 downwards.
CCGATACATCAATAGCCGATGATGCAAGACCTCGTAATACCTGCCCTGCAGCAACACGCGGTGTTGGAAAGTCAAAGCGCTTATTTAAGTACTTTAAATGCTCTGGCTCAATACTTATACCTTGTTTGCGAGACTCAATTGCAAGTCCAGCGTCACCTAGCGGACCTGTAACATAAATCCAATCACCCACTTTCGCACCACTACGGCGAAGTGCAGTACCTTCTGGTACAGTCCCTTTTGCACAAATAGTGATAGTTAATGGGCCTTGCGTGGTATCGCCACCTATAATTTGCACATTAAAGTATTCTGCAATTTCATGCATGCCTTCAGTAAACTCTTCAATCCACTGTGGGTCAATACTTGGCAAGGTTAACGCAACTGAAACCCATGTTGGCTCAGCGCCCATTGCCGCTAAGTCACTTAAATTAACAGCAAGCGCTCTGTGACCTAATGCACGAGGGGAAATATCATCAAAAAAGTGTACGCCAGCAACAAGAGTATCTGTTGTAACGGCAAGTTGGCAGTTTTGTGGAACGGTTACTAAAGCGCAATCATCCCCTATACCTAGGTTTACATCACGACGGGTGATCCCGCGACCTTTAAAGTAGCGGTTAATTAATTCAAATTCCTTCATACACAAAAAAGCCGGCCTATGCCGGCTCCCCTCTTTAACGGTTTACTTACTTGCGTAAATGCTTAACAGCTTTATCAAGTACACCGTTTACAAATTTATGGCTGTCTTCAGCGCCAAATATTTTGGCCAGCTCAATACCTTCGTTGATAGCAACTTTATAAGGTACATCTTCACGGAACTTAAGCTCATAGCTGCTTAAACGTAAAATTGCGCGCTCAACCATATCTAAGTCATTAAACGGACGTGTTAAATGTGGTGATACAGCTTCGTCTAGTTGCTTATAATTTACAGCAACACCCGTCGCTAAATCTTTAAAGTATTCAACATCAATTTTAGTAACGTCTGTTTCGATCAACATTTGTTGTTCGATATCGGCAATTAAATTGCCACTTATTTGCCAAGAATAAACGGCTTGGAGTGCTAAGATACGTGCTTTACGTCTTGCTGCTGGTTTCACAAAAATTCCTTAAACTTAAATTTTATCTAACACATTAACCATTTCAAGCGCGCCTAAAGCAGCTTCGCCGCCTTTATTGCCCATTTTGGTGCCAGCACGCTCAATTGCTTGTTCAATGCTTTCTGTGGTTAATACGCCAAATGCAACCGGGATATCATACTCAAGTGATACTTGCGCAAGACCTTTGTTTGATTCGCCAGCAACTAGGTCAAAGTGTGGTGTACCACCTCTGATCACTACGCCTAATGCGATGATTGCATCATACTCTTTTTTTGCCGCAACGCGTTTAGCCGCTAAAGGTAATTCTACCGCGCCTGGTACATAAATAACGGTAATATCGTCATCAGATACACCACCAGTGCGTTTTAGCTCATCAACAGCACCTGCAAGGAGGCTGCTACCGATAAAGTCATTAAAACGAGAAATGACAATGGCAAACTTTTTGCCAGGAGCGTACTTACTACCTTCAATAATTTTCATTTGATAACCCTAAAAATAAGTTCAAGCGGTTGCGATTGCGCAAAAATTGCTGCGCATCATACCATAAAAATAAAATAATAGCCTAGTTTAAGCGTGATGCTTATTGTGGCTCAACATAATCAACAACTTCTAAATGAAAGCCCGAAAGTGCATGGTACTTTTTAGGGCGACTCATTAATCGCATTTGTTTAATTCCAAGATCTGCAAGTATTTGCGAGCCTACGCCAACAGTACGAGATGTACCTTTGAATTTACGTGGCGTAACGCTTTCGCCAGCATCAGCTGCTGCGAATGCTTTTACAGTTGCCTCTAATTCTTCAGTGCTTTCTTGCTTACCTAAAATAACTAAAGCACCTTCATTTTTAGCGATATAAGCCATTGCCTCAGAAAGGCCCCAACTACGGTCAGCACTTCTGTCTGAAAGTAGGATATCGTTAAAAGTACTTTGCAAATGTACACGTACATTTGTCGGTTCTTGCTCTTTTATATCGCCTTTAAGCAATACGTAATGTAATTGGCCGTCAATTGTGTCTTTGTAAGTAACTAAATCAAATTCACCGTGAATAGTTGGTAACTTACATTTTGCAACTTGCTCAATTGTTGTTTCATTTAAGTTACGGTATTCGATTAAATCAGCAATAGTACCAATTTTAATATCATGCTCTTTCGCAAAAACTTCTAAATCAGGGCGACGCGCCATGGTGCCATCGGCATTAAGTATTTCAACAATAACAGATGATGCTTCAAGCCCAGCTAAACGCGCTAAATCACAGCCAGCTTCAGTATGTCCTGCGCGAGTTAATACGCCGCCAGGTTGTGCCATAATTGGAAAAATATGACCAGGCTGCACGATATCACTTGGTACTGCGCCTTTAGCTATAGCCGCTTGCACTGTACGCGCTCTATCTGCTGCTGAAATACCTGTAGTAACACCCTTTGATGCTTCTATCGACATTGTAAAGTTAGTCGAAAATGCAGCACCATTATTTTTAACCATTAAAGGTAAATCAAGTTGCTCACAACGCTCTTGCGTCATAGTTAAACAAATTAAACCACGGCCATGAGTCGCCATAAAATTAATAGCTTGTGCACTAATATGCTCTGCGGCAATAATTAAATCGCCTTCATTCTCTCTATCTTCATCATCCATTAAAATAACCATTTTACCGGCTTTAATATCGTCGATGATTTCTTGTGCGCTGTGTAAATTCATAAATTTGCTCGTGTAAGTTATCAGTTTCGTTATTTAATAAAACCCGCTTTAGCGAGTAAGCTCATCGAAATATCAGAGCCCGTTGGTTGCTCTGCACCTTTTATAAGGCGCTCTAAATAACGTGCAATTTGATCGACTTCTAAATTAACTTGAGTGCCTACTTTAAAGTGAGCAATTGTGGTTTGCTCACTCGTATGTGGAACAATTGTTAATTTGAATTTATTACCTTCTACAGCGTTTACTGTCAGGCTTATACCATCAATACATACCGAACCTTTGTACGGGATGTATTTCATTAAATTTTCTTCGGTTGTAAGCCAATATTCTGTTGCTCGAGCGTTTGCTGTAATGCTTGTAATAGTTGCTATGCCATCAACATGGCCAGATACTAAATGACCGCCTAAACGCGAAACAGGTTGCATGGCTTTTTCAAGATTCACCGTTTGCCCTAAAGCATAGTGAGCAAAACCGGTTAAACCAATCGTCTCGTTAGATAAATCAGCACTAAAACCGTCAATATGTTTATCAATTACGGTTAAGCAAACGCCATTGGTTGCAATGCTGTCGCCTAGCTTTACGTCTTCCATATCAAGGTCAGCACTTTGGATACGAATGGCTAAGTCGCCTTGTTTTTTTTGTAATAAAGCAATTTTGCCTGTGGCTTCTATTATCCCAGTAAACATAGCGCTACTCTTTTTATTAAGTGATTTTAATGAGTTTTTAACGCGGTGATACGTAAATCGTCACCAATGCGCGCACATTCATTAAATGTTAAATCAACGGTGTTTTGCATACTCGTCAATTCAGGAAAATTAACTAAACTTTTTGCATCATGGCCCATTAATTTAGGCGCCAAATAAAAAACAAACTCGTCAACTAAATCAAGCTCTGTCATTTTACCAGCAAGTGTTGCTCCGCTCTCAAGCCAAACATTATTAAACTGCAGTTGCCCAAGCTTTTCTAAAACAGCCTGTAAATCAACTTTGCCGTTACTTTCACTTACTTCAATATGCTTTACAAAATGCGGCCATTGCAGTGATTTATCAACCTTAGTCGTAAATATTATTACATCACTTTGGATTTTAAATAAAGCAAGGTTGGGCGTTAAACGATTCTGTGAATCAATTATAACACGCACGGGCTGGCGAAGCGGTAAATCGGTAGGTAGCGTGCAAGGCAACTCGCTTAGTCGCACATTAAGTTTAGCATCGTCTACTAACACGGTATCGGCACCGGTTAAAATAGCGCAGCTTTGCGCTCGGTATAATTGTACGTCTTGGCGAGCAGCGGGACTTGTGATCCACTTACTTTGCCCATTTTTAAGCGCTGTTTTACCATCTATGCTTGCTGCCATTTTACAGGTCACATAAGGTAAGCCTTGTTCCATTCGCTTAAAGAAGCCAACGTTAAGTGCGCGAGCTTGTGATTCAAGTAATCCATAAGCAACTTCAATACCGGCATCGCTCAGTATTTTAAGGCCTTTGCCTGCAACTTGTGGGTTTGTATCAACCATAGCGGCAATTACTTTTACAACGCCCGCCTTTTTTAAGCCTTCAGCACACGGTGGCGTACGCCCATAATGACTACACGGTTCAAGCGTTACATAAGCCGTTGCACCTTGTGCACTATTACCAGCTATTGCCAGTGCATTTACTTCAGCATGGCCTTGACCTGCTAATTGATGAAAACCCTCACCAATTATTTGATTATTTTTAACTAATACACAGCCAACATTAGGGTTAGGCGTGGTAGTAAACCGGCCTTTTTTGGCAAGTTCTATGGCGCGTGCCATATACATTTCATCATGTTCTGTAAAAGGAACTTGGTTAAGCATTTATTATACCAATTGCGTTAAATAAGTGGTCTATTATAGCGCTAAGAAAATAGCGCAATAACAAGGCGAAAATTATGACATATAGTTGTTCTATATGAATAATTTTTAACGCAGTGAGTGCGCTATTTAATGCGATAGAATGATCATGTTTTTAATAAAATTGGTATTACTCCCCTAAGCGGGCAATTTCTTCGCCAAATTCGCGTATATCTTCAAACGAGCGATAAACAGAGGCAAATCTTACGTACGCTACTTTATCGAGTTTTTTGAGGGCTTCCATAATGCATTCACCAACCAAATGGCTTGAAATTTCTCGCTCACCCGTTGCGCGTAGTTGCGATTTTATTATATTCACTACTTCGTCTACTTGCTCGGTGCTCACTGGGCGTTTTTCGAGTGCACGGTTTAAGCCATTTAAAAGTTTATCTTCGTTAAATGGTTCGCGGCTGCCGTCTTGTTTAATAACACGAGGCATAACCAGTTCAGCGCCTTCAAATGTAGTAAAGCGCTCGTGGCAGTCGTTACACTCACGACGCCTGCGAACTTGATGGCCTCCGCCAACAAGGCGTGAGTCAATTACTTTAGTATCTTTTGCGGTACAAAATGGACAATGCATAGCTCGGTACTTCCGTTTTAAAACAAAAAAGACCGCTAAATAGCGGTCTTTTATCTTAGCAAAAATTAGGGCTTATGTGCTCTAAATTACTGCCGCTTATGCAATTAAGCGTAAACAGGTAACTTTGCACAAATTGCTTTTACTTTTTCTTTAACTTGCGCCTGTACAGATTCATCAGTGATGTTATCTAGTACGTCACAAATCCAGCCAGCAAGCTCTTTTGATTCTACTTCAGTAAAACCACGACGAGTAATTGCAGGAGAACCAATACGCAAACCAGATGTTACAAATGGTGAGCGAGGATCGTTAGGCACTGAGTTTTTATTAACTGTGATGTTAGCGTTGCCTAGGGCAGCATCTGCATCTTTACCAGTGATATCTTTATCGATTAAATCAAGTAAAAATAAGTGGTTTTCAGTTTTGTCAGAAACGATTTTGTAGCCGCGCTCTTGCATTACAGCAACCATTGCTTTTGCGTTTTTAACAACTTGTGTTTGGTATACTTTAAACTCTGGTTGAAGTGCTTCTTTAAATGCCACTGCTTTTGCTGCAATAACATGACATAAAGGACCGCCTTGGCCACCAGGGAAAACAGCGCTGTTAAGCTTTTTGTAGATTGCTTCGTCGCCACATGCAGAAATAATCAAACCACCACGAGGGCCTGCAAGTGTTTTATGCGTAGTTGTAGTTACAACGTGTGCATGAGGAACAGGGCTTGGGTAAACGCCTGCCGCAATTAAACCCGCAACGTGAGCCATATCAACAAACAGATAAGCACCGATTTTGTCAGCAATTTCACGGAATTTAGCCCAATCAACAATACCAGAGTACGCTGAGAAACCACCAATAATCATTTTTGGCTTGTGCTCAAGTGCTAGTGCTTCAACTTGTGCGTAATCAATTTCGCCCGTTGCTTCATCTAGTCCGTATTGGATTGCATTGTAAAGCTTACCAGAGAAGCTTACGTGAGAACCGTGAGTTAAGTGACCACCATGAGCTAAGCTCATACCTAATACAGTATCGCCAGCGTCTAATAATGCTAGAAAAACAGCAGCATTAGCTTGCGAACCAGCATGTGGCTGCACGTTAGCGTAGTCAGAACCAAATAATTCGTTAGCACGGTCAATTGCTAATTGCTCAACAACATCTACATGCTCACAACCGCCATAATAACGTTTGCCTGGGTAACCTTCTGCGTATTTGTTTGTAAGCTGTGAACCCTGCGCTTCTAGTACGCGTGGGCTACAGTAGTTTTCTGAAGCGATTAGTTCGATATGCTCTTCTTGGCGAGCAGTTTCTTTGGTTATCGCGTCAAATAACTCTGGATCAAAATCCGAAATATTCATGCTACGTTCTAACATTGGGGTCTCCTAGGGCAACGTGTATGGTGTTTTTTAGAGGCTTTATTGTACGCTTTAAACGACTCTTTGCCTACGCTCTTAAGTTGAGGATATTTAAACAGGGATTGAAACTATTTCACAGCTCTTTTAAGATGATATTTTTTTATAAAGCCATAATAATTTTAAATGAATTATATTTACTACATTTAATTAGTAAATATAACTAAGTGTAATCATCCGTATAAAGTTATAAAAAAAGCGGCTCAAGCCGCTTTTCCTTGTAATTTAACTTAGCCTAATTTAGCGAGTATTTCGGTACGTAACGCGTCGTAATCGGCGTTCATGTCGCTTGCTAGGCATGGTTTTACTAGTGCATCAGCAAGTGGTTTTGGCATACCTAATTCAATATTTAGAATACCCTCTACGCTTTCTTTAAACTTAGCAGGATGAGCTGTCGCTAAAAAGATACCCGCTGCACCAGGTGCCCGATTTTCAACAAGACCTTGGTAAGCAATAGCAGTATGGGGCTCTGCAACATAGCCCGTTTGTTGAATTTTTTTCATCACGGCTTGCGTGTCTTGCTCGTTTACGCTTGTTGAATAAAAATTATCGTAGCTAAACCAGTTATTATCTAACATTGTTTGTACACGCGGCCAATTGTTTGGCTTACTTACATCCATCGCATTTGAAAGCGACTCAAGCGTTGCGTTTGGCGTCCAGTTTTTATCAAGCATAAAGCGCGGCACAGTATCGTTTTGGTTGGTTGTTGCGCTTAATTTACCTACAGGTAAACCAATAACCGCACCAATCATTGCGGCGCACACATTACCAAAGTTACCACTAGGTACTGATATATGTGCTGTTGCGCGTTTTTCTTTTGGTAGCTGTGCGATGGCTTCAAAGTAGTAACAAACCTGAGCAACTAAACGGCTAATATTAATTGAATTAGCTGAGTTAAGCCCAAGTGTTGATTTAACTTCTTCATCTAAAAAGGCATTTTTAACTAGCTCTTGGCAATCATCAAAGCTGCCCTCAACTGCATAACAATGAATATTATTACCAAGCGTAGTAAATAGCTTTTGCTGAGCAAGTGAAATTTTGCCTTTAGGGTATAAAATAACAACATCGATATTTGGTTTATTGTAAAAAGCATGCGCTACAGCTGCACCGGTATCGCCCGATGTTGCTGTTAAAATAGTTACTTTCTCGTCTTTATTAAACTGCGTTAAACACTCTGCCATAAAGCGACCACCAAAGTCTTTAAACGCAAGTGTAGGACCATGAAACAGTTCTAAACAGTATGTGTTCTCTTCAACTTCCACCAGCTTAACTGGAAAGTTAAATGCATTTTTAACCATTTGTGCCACAGTATCGCTTGGTAACTCATCACCAATTAGGTGAGATAATATTTTGCCGCTGCGTGTAACAAAGTCCATATCAAGCAATGCATCAACATCGGACAGTGGGGCTAGTGATTCTGGAAAAAATACACCTTGGTTACGACCCAAACCTGTTTTTACGGCTTCAACGAACGACACTTTTTGTGAGCTATCTTTTAAATTATGTAATTGCATGACTACCTATCCTATAAAACTGTTAATTGACGCGTGCCGTCGTTATCTAATTTACAAATGTGGCAAAAGCCTTGCTCGTTAATGTAATTGGTTTTTAACCACTGCGCGCATTGCTGTGCAGCTTCAAGTGTTTTACATACGCTAAACAAGGTGGGTCCGGCGCCCGAAATACTGACTATTTCAGCGCCCAGCGCTGGCAAGCTTGCTTTGGCTTCACTAAAGCCTTTTATAAGCGGTGCGCGGTAAGGTTCTGCTATTTCATCTTTCATTATGCTTAGCGCATCGTCAAAACGATTAGTTAACAGCAAGCTACTAAATGCCGACAAACGCTGAGCAAACTCAACACTTGCATGCATGCTCAACTCTTTTGGTAAAACAGAGCGCGCTTTTGCAGTATTAAGCGAAAAACCAGGAAACGCAGCAACGTAGTACCAGTTTTCATCAACAGGCAGTGCAATCGATTTATCAGGAATTAAATCACCTGTTAACTGCAAGCCACCTAAATAACATGGCGTGATGTTGTCGTAATGACGACCCCCGCTTACTACAGCTTCAAAGTCAGCCATCAGTTCAATAAGCTCAACCTGACTTAAATTAGTTTTTGCAAACTTATCAAGGGCAGCAAAAGTAGCCACGACCGAACACGCACTAGAGCCAAGTCCAGATCCAATTGGTAAGTTCTTTTTAAGCTCGAGCTTTACGCTTGGCATATTAGGCGCAACATGCGCTCTAAAATGCACTAAGCACTGGTACGCTAAATTATCATTAGCATCACTTGGTAACTTGTGAGCGTACTCGCCTGTGCAAATAAACTCGTCGCTTGGTGCTGCGCTTACAACGGCTACATCGCCTAATAAACTGCCATCAATTGGCGCAAGCGCTGCGCCAAGTGCATCAAAACCCACTGCAAAATTACCAATAGACGCCGGAGCATATACTTCAATCATAACGAGCTCCTAGCGCGATAACGTTTTTAAAATATCAGCAAATACACCCGCGGCTGTTACTTCCGAGCCGGCGCCATAACCACGAATTACAAACGGACGTGGCTGGTAATATTGGCTTAAAATAGCCAGTGCGTTTTCGCCATCACGAATGACACTAAGCGCATGCTTTGCATCTACCGCTTCAATACCTACTTTACAGTGGCCTTCTTTAATTGTGCCTACATAGCGAAGTACTCTGCCTTCGTTCGCAGCGCTTTTGATACGGTCGTTAAAATCAGCATCTAAGCTTGGTAGTTTTGCCATAAACTCATCAACGCTATCACCTTGTGCAAAACCTTGTGGCAATACAGACTCAACTTCAATATCGCTTAGCTCTAATTTCATACCGGCTTCGCGAGCAATGATCAACAACTTACGTGCTACATCGGTACCCGATAAATCATCACGAGGATCTGGCTCAGTAAAGCCACTTTCTTTGGCTTTAATAGTTGCCTCAGAAAGTGATAAACCATCTTGAAGTGCGCCAAACATATACGAAAGTGAACCTGATAAAATACCGCTAAACTCTAATAACTCATCACCGGCACCAAATAATGACTGTAAGTTGTCGATTACAGGTAAGCCTGCACCAACGTTTGTTTCGTATAAAAGTTTACGATTATTCTTTTGCGTTGCTGCAATTAAATCTTGGTAATACGTGTATGTGCTTGTTGTTGCTTTTTTATTGGCAGCAACCACATGAAAACCTGCATTTAAAAAGTCTACATACTGCGCAGCAAGTGCATCCGACGACGTACAATCAACAAGCACTGGGTTTACTAAATGATTTTGCTTAACAAACTGCTCTACAATTTTTAAATCAAACGCCTGCTCAGATGAGGCTAGTTTTTGCTGCCAATCACCAAAAGCAATACCTTCGCTATCTAGGTGTAATTGACGAGAGTTAGCAACACCATACAAGTTAAGTTTAATATTACGTTTTTCAAGCCACGCTTGCTGGCGCTCAAGCTGATTAATAAGCTCTTGCCCTACTAAGCCACAGCCTAGTAAAAACACATCAATTGACGGCATATGCGTGAAAAAGTTTTCATGGCATATTTTTACGGCGTCGTTACAAAGTTCACCATCAATCACGGCTGAAATAGCGCTTTCTGTAGAATCCTGTGCAATTGCCACAATATTTACTTGAGCTTGTGCAAGCGATGCAAAAAACTTAGCTGCTAAGCCACGGTGCGCGCGCATGTTATCGCCCACTAAAGTAACAATGGCTAAATTGCGCTGCACTTGTACAGGCTCAATAAGCCCTGCTTGTAGTTCAAGCTCAAATGCAGTTTGTAGCGCATCAAGTGCAAGTGCTAGGTCTGTTTCGTGTACACAAAAGCTAATGCTGAATTCGCATGATGACTGCGTGATCAATACAATTGATACATTATCGTGAGCAAGCGCGTTAAATACCTTAGACGCCATGCCTACTTTACCTTTCATACCAGGCCCTGAGACAGTTAGCATTGCAAGGTCTTGTAGGCTCGAAAGCGCTTTTACTGGCTCATCTGATGAATAATCGTTACCAATTAATGAGCCTTGTGCGTCTGGGTTATGCGTATTTTTAATTTCGCACGGCACGCCTGCTTTAGCACACGGTAAAATTGTTTTAGGGTGAAGTACTTTTGCACCAAAGTAAGAAAGCTCCATCGCTTCTTTATAAGATAAAAAATCTACTTTAGTCGCTTTTTTAATATAACGAGGATCAGCACTGTATACACCATCAACGTCTGTCCAAATTTGGCAAATTTCAGCTTCTAAACATGCTGCTGCAATTGCTGCTGAGTAGTCTGAGCCATTACGGCCAAGCGTTGTAAGCTCACCTTTATCATTACTCGCTGTAAAACCAGGCATGATATAAATAGTTGCAGGGCTTTCTTTGAGCACAGCTTGAAAGCGCGCTTTACTTGTTACTAAATCAGCCTCGGCGTCAATATAACCGCCAGTTGAAGCTATACAGCTTGTTGCTTCTAAGTATCTTGCATCGTGCGAGTTCAATAAAGCCTGCATTAAAGAAACGCTAACGCGCTCTCCAAAGCTAATCACAAATGCGCGAACCTGATCAGGGCAACATTGTATAAGTGACACGCCATCTAGTTTATTTTTAAGTTCCCTTAAGTTTGGCCAACTTGTAACTACTACACCACTTTTTTCAACGTCAGCTTTCAAACCTTCACAGCGGCTAACTAATGTTTGCCATTGCTGCGAAAAATCTAAGCCTTGTTCTGCAGCACTTGCAAGTGCGACTAGCGAATCGGTCATTCCACCGGGAGCAGAAAGTACCAAAAGCATTTCATCTTTTAATTGTACTTTAACTAGCTGAGCTACCTGTTGTAAGCATGCATAGTCGGCAAGCGAAGACCCACCAAATTTTAAAACTCGCATTGTTTATGTTCCTCATCCCATAAAACGAAAAAAGGCCTGTGTTCTAAGTGAACACAGGCCTTTAAATTTGTTGCACCGACCTATGCCACTATCCAGTAAGAATGATGGTTGTAATAATAATGGTCAGTACGCGATTAATTGTTTTCATATGTTAAGACTGCCTTAACAAAGGCTATGCTGTCAACCCTAAATTAAAAGATAAAACAGCCTTTTTTAACATGAAAAAACCTAATGAATGCCAAATTTATGCAGAATCTCATTCAGCCTAGATTTATTAATAGGCTTATTAACAAAGTCTATAGCTCCAAGTTCTATAACTCTGAACTTCATTTTTTCTTGTATATCGGCAGAAATCACTAACACAAAACACTCTATTTTTTCTGTTTTTATAGTCTCGAGTACTTGTATACCATCAACTTCAGGCATGGTTAGGTCTAAGCACAGTAAATCAAAGCTTTGTGCTCGTAAAAGTTCTAGAGCGTACGCTCCATTTATAGCTTGTTGTATTTCTGCGTCTATACATTCGTTTAAACACCGTACAACTTGCTTACGAGCAACTGCAGAATCATCACAAACTAATATCGAAAATTTCATCATGTTTACTACTACACAACCATTAAAGTTATTAAAAGGCTATTAAAAGGTTATTGAAATAATGCCTTCTTTTGCACTTAAGATACTTTAACACGTTCCTAAATACCCAACACATTAATAATTCAATTCAATGATAGATATAGAATAAATCTATTTTTTTATGGTTAACGAATCAAAGCGACAATCCTTAGCAGGTAACTAAATGACTAATCTATAACTTCGTTTGGCTACTTTGATCTTACATACCAGTTTTACTAATTAAAGTTACTAAACATTAACTTTTTTATTTATTTTTAGAGGTTTATTGACTAAATTTTAAATAATTATAGTAACGTCATAAAAATAACAAAGGATGTACAAGTCACCCATGTTAAAGAAAAGCCTTTCAAAAAAGCTACTGACTAGCGTTTTATCCGTTTATTTTTTACTTACCTTTGTAGTGACTTGCGGACAGGTGCTTGCCGAGTACCTCAACACTAAAGACTATATTCGTGACGAATTGAGTACATTACAAAAAACTTTTAGCCGTAGCTTAACGCGTGCAATTTGGGAGCTTAATACTAAGCAAACAATTACAACGGCAGAAGGTTTACTCGCCATCCCTATGATTGAGGGAATTATTGTTCGTGACGACAGCGGCGAAATTATTTCACAGTTAGGACGCTCGCTCGATATACACAAGCTTTATAACCAACAGTTAGTACAAGAGGAAGTTATTTTAGAAGATAGTAAATCAGGTTTATTTGGTTACACCTTCCCACTTATTTTTGAGTTTTCAGGTCGTGCTACCCAAGTCGGCGACGTTACCTTATTCTCAAGTCGAGAAGTTGTATTTAGTCGCATTATGGTATCAATCTACTTTTTGATTGGTAATGCGATGATTAAAACCACTTTTTTGATCATTTTATTTTTAATGGCATTTAGAAAACTTCTAACAGACCCTCTAGCTGAGCTCACTGAGCAACTAGAAAATTTAGAACTAGACGAGCTAGAAGGTCAACATATAGAAATAGAAACAGAAGAACATAATGAATTAAAAGTGATGGAGCAGTCATTTAACAATCTTATAGATAAAGTAGTTCAGTATAGAAAAGAGCTTGAGCACACCCAAAAAGAACTCATTATAAGTAACGAAAAACTCGATCATCACAACATACAACTTGAACAAGACGTAGCCCGTAAAACATCCAACTTAAGCCAAGCAATGATGGATTTACAGCAGCAAAAATACGAACTCGAAAAGCAAAAAATTGTCCTCACCGAAGAAGTAGACTTACGCCGCAGCACAGAGCAAGAGTTAATTACAAAGCAAACTGAATCTCAGCGCTATATAGAAGAGTTGAGCCTTGCACAGGAACGTTTACTAGGCACAGAAAAAATGGCTGCGCTAGGCGGACTTGTGGCAGGTATTACACACGATATAAACACCCCTATTGGGATAGGTGTAACGGCAATATCATTTTTACAAGAACGCTTAAATAAACTCGAAAATGCTTATACCGAAAAAACACTTTCGCCAAAAGCACTAGAAGAATTCATTAACGAAGCAAAACAAAGCACAAGCTTACTAACCACTAACTTAGATAGAGCTTCGGAGCTTATAGCTAGCTTTAAACAAATAGCGGTCGATCAAGCCAGTGAAGCAGTAAGAACCATTAACTTTAAAGATTACACTAACGAAGTAATACGCTCACTGCACCCAAAACTAAAAAAGACATCCCATACTATAAAATTAGAATGTCCTGATGATTTAGTTTTAAATCTACCTGCTGGGGCTATAAGCCAAATTTTTACTAACCTAATTATGAACTCACTTATTCATGGCTTTGAAGGTAAAAGCAACGGTGTAATGGATATTAAAATAAGCGCTGATGACACCAACTTAACTATTGATTACAAAGATGACGGTAACGGTGTTACTAACGAGCAATTAAAAAAATTATTTGACCCATTTTTTACTACCAAACGCGATGAAGGCGGTAGCGGATTAGGCACCCATATAATGCTTAATTTGGTCAAGCAAACCCTTAGTGGCTCTATTGATGCAACGAGTGAACCGGGCAAAGGTCTGCGTTACTATATTCAATTTCCGAAGAACATGGCTAAGCCACTGCCTATTTTTGATAAATATGAATAAATAAAAGTATATGCATTAAATTATTAGGGCGTGTTGATCTTTGGTGGTTGAATTTGCAGCAACATATTTGGTTTTTAGGCAAGGCAGAGCCTATGTAGTGTGGTTATTTCCCATAAATAGGCGATAACGCAGCATAAATACCAAACATGCGCTGCCCTTTGGGTTCTTTCTAGGGACGATTAACTCTTTGTTGCTCGGTTTTTACTTAGTCCACTAGGTTACAAACCTCGCGCCGCGATTTAATCGCCCCTAGATTGAACAAATTTCAATCCATAAAGTTCAACACGCCCTAGTAACAAATCAGTCATTTCGAGATACTGTTTTTATTGCTATGATTGTACAAATTTTTCAAATGGATCAATTCCCCTATGTGGTTTAGTAACCTTATTTGTTACCGCTTTAAGCAAGACGTTTCATATACTCAAGAAGACTTTGATAAAGCATTAGAGCAAGATTTATTTCGCCCATGTACTGGTCAAGAGCTTGCAACATTTGGTTGGACAAAAGCGTTTGGAAAACATGGCGATACGCTATCGCATTTTTCTCAAAAAAGTATTCTAGTTTGCGCTAAACGCGAAGAAAAAGTACTCCCTGCTTCTGTCATTAATGAACTAGTTGCTGAGAAAGTTGATCTGATAGAAGCTGAAGAAAACCGCCCAGTTAAAAAGAAAGAAAAAGACGAATTAAAAGAAAACATTCTTCATACTCTTCTACCTCAAGCATTTAAAAAGTCGAGCTTACAATTTGCCTTTATTGACCAAGAAAACGGTTGGGTTGTTGTAAATAGTGGCAGCTTTAATAAAGCAGAAGAGCTACTAGCACTACTTCGTAAATCGTTAGGAACGCTTCCGGTTGTACCTGCGTTTGCTAACTACGATCTAGATGTGTTTTTAACTGATTGGTTAACTAACTTTAGTACACCAGAAGGTTTTGCTATTGGCTCAGACGCTGAACTTGAAGAAGCAGACGACAGCGGCGCGCAAGTAAAGCTTAAAGGTCATGATCTATCGTGTGATGAAGTTAAATCGCATTTAGAAAGTGGTAAACGCGTAACTAAACTTGCGCTTGACTGGCAAGAGCGTCTTAAGTTTATGCTGCAAAACGATGGCTCTATCAAACGTTTAAGCTACTCTGAAACTCTAAAAGAAGAAAACGCAGATATTCCTAAAGAAGATATGGCTTTAAAACTTGATGCTGACTTTATTTTAGCTTCTGAAGAAATAAAGCAATTACTTGAAGAACTAACTGCAGGTTTAGGTGACGTTGAGGATTTAGAAAAAGCGTAAATACCATAGTACCAACCTACATAAATATTTAAGCAATTTAAATAGCATATAAGCAGGTTGGTATAACAGATAAAAATCCGATAGCGGTTTACTGCTATCGGATTTTTTTATGAAATTTAGAAGCACTTATTTATATCTTAACCGCGAACAGAATTTAGCTAACGATCGACGTATTAAAACCTAAGGTAATCATCTTTCGAATAGGAGATTACAGCATGATTCAAAGGTTCAAAGGTTCAAAGGTTCAAAGGTTCATCAAGGTAAGTTATGTAGAGTGATATGAGATTATCTATATGCGCTTCAAGCTGGACTGCACAAAAACTGAAGTTTTGATTTTAATTGAAATCATTAACTTATTTTGTGCAGATAGCTCATTTTAGCTTTTAGCGTCTTCAACTTTAGGTTGGCGATATATTTTTATAATGTGATATAAATTTACAAGCGACAATAAGCCGTTGGTAAAAATAACAGGCACTGCGCCAATGGCAACACCGTATGCAGTAAATACAATACAACCAAACATATTGTACCAACGCAGTTTTACTACATCTGTCATTGTTAACGATGCAACCAATAAAGCTGATGCAATATAACCTAAATATTCCCAACTCAATTGTTCTCTCCTAGCCTTTAGGTTAGCATTACATGTACTGCTATCTTATGGCACTTGTAAGTATTGCAAAGTTACAACAAAATAAAAAAGCTAACCTGCTTAAAAAACCTGAAAAAGTTTGCCAGAAAATACCAGCAAATTCTTAAATCATTACACGGGAAATGAAGGTAAAATAATACTCTTAGCAAAGCTAATAATATTAGTAGCAAGTTAGCGTAAATTCTTAGTGTCTTAATGCTATCGTCATTAAGATGTAATAAATAGGACAAATGTCCGAAGAGCACATTGATGTTTCAATACCATTTTTCTAGTTACCTTGTTGATCAGCTTTTAACCTTTGCCGGTAGCAGCTATCAACAATCAAAAAAAGAAGTTCTGATCCATCAAGATCAGCCTTTAAGCAAGCTTGTGCTTGTACGCAGTGGCACTGTGTCGTTTAGTTACGACGTAGGTAATGGACGACGCCTGCTGTTAGGACAATTGGATTGTAACAACACCCTTATTGGTGAAATAGAAGCGCTAAATAATAATCCATGTATTTATACGGTAACGTGCTTTAGCGATGTAACTTATAACCTTATTGAATTAAGGCATTGGCGTGCTCTACTGCTTGAAAAACCAGAACTAAGCTTATACACCGCACAAACTATTGCGGCTAAGTTTCAGGAAAACCAAAAAATCAATTTAGATAAGTTATTACTACCACTTAGCTATAACATAGCTAAAGATTGCTTACTAAGAGCCGAAAACAACAACCCTACGCTACTTAGAGCCTACCCAACTGTAAATGCTGAAGCTGAACGTTTTGCTACCACTGAGCGAGCTTACAGGCGTGTTGTTACAGAACTTGTAGAAAAAGGCTTGGTACTTAGAAGTAACGATGGCTTACAAGCAGTCGATATACCAAAACTAAGTGAGTACGTAGATAGCTTTGCTCAGCTTTAAAATAAAAAAAGGCCTTACGGCCTTTTTTTATTTATGCAAATTACTAATTACTTCTCTAGCAAAATGTCATGAATTTTCGCAAGATCAGATTTACCAGCAATAATTTCATCCGGTGTTAAACCCGATAGTTCATGCGGGAACACTAACCACTCTTCAGATTCATGAATATAATAATCTGGAACAGTGTCTACTTTTGAGTTTTTTGGCTTGTAGTACGGGCATGCAATACGAATATCACGTGGTAAGTTTAAGCGCATAAGCTCTGAAAGCTTTTCTTTTAATGCAACAATACTACGACCTGAGTCAAATACATCATCAACAATTAATAATGAATCACCTGCATTTGCGTTCTCTACAATGTAATGTAAGCCGTGTACTTTAATTTCTTTCGACTGTTTACCAATACCGTAATAAGACGATGTACGTACTGCAATGTGGTCAGTCTCAATGCCTTTGTAATCGTAATATTCTTGAACAGCAATACCGATCGGTGCACCACCTCGCCAAATACCAATAATAAAATCAGGACGAAAGCCATCTTGGTATACTTGTGCCGCTACGCGGAACGAATCTTCAAGCAGCTGTTGAGCTGTGATGTAGCACTTATCTGACATAATTAGAAACCCCAGTGGTGGATATAAGATTTGAGCGCAGCTTAGAGTTAAGCAAAAATTAAACTCAAACAGGTATTGGCTACTGATTTTACCGTAAATGAAATAAAATTGCTTGCCTGTAAAATAAAAAATAGGCACCAAAAGGTGCCTATTTTTAGCGTAAAAAGCGTAATTTAGTAAATATTATGCTTTTTCTTGTAAAGTACGAGCAACTGTACGCATACCTTGAGTTGTTGCACCCGCTGCCCATTGACTTGTACTGCCCATGTTAAATGCAGCCGCTAAATCGATGTGTACCCAGCCTTTGCCATCGTTTGGCACAAAGCGCGATAAAAAGCCTGCAGCATTCGATGCACCGCCATAACCGCCACCTTTTTGTGCACGGCTATTCGCCGTATCAGCATAAGGAGATGGGCAGTTTTGTTGATGCCATTTTTCAAGAGGAAGTGGCCAAGCAGCTTCCATTTCTTGAGATGCAAAACTCTCAACTTCACGTACAAGTTCTTTATCAAGTGCAAATAATGCATTGTACTCTTGGCCAACAGCAACAAGCGCTGCGCCAGTTAGTGTTGCTGCATCAATAATAAGTGGAGCGCCAGTCTCCCCTGCTGCCATTAGGCCATCTGCAAGTACTAAGCGACCTTCAGCATCGGTGTTTACAATTTCAACTGTCGTGCCATTTTTATAAGTAAGAATGTCACCTAATTTGTATGCATGACCCGAAATTAAGTTCTCAGCACAACATAAAAACAGTTTAATACGTTTTTCAATACCACGGTTAATAGCCAATGCTAAACCTGCAGTTACTGTTGCAGCGCCGCCCATGTCGCACTTCATACCAAGCATACCTTCGCTTGATTTAATTGAGTAACCACCTGAGTCAAACGTAATACCTTTGCCTACAAGCGCTGCACTTACTGGTGCATTTTCGTCGCCTGTTGGGTTGTAATCAAGCTCAAGCAATACTGGTGGGCGAACACTACCGCGACCAACAGCATGAATACCAATCCACTGTTGTTCTAGTAACGCATCACCTTTAATAATTTGGTAACTTACATGCTCAGGCGCTAATGATTGAATAAACTCAGCCGCTTTTTCAGCAAGGCTTTCTGGGTAAATGTCATCGGCAGTCCCGTTAACCATTTCACGTGCCCAAATTGCTGACGTTTTTAAGTGAGCAAGTTCTTTAATATCTGATTGTGCGTTATCAACAAACTCAACACCGTTTAACGATTTTGGTGTTACAAAGCCTTGATAAAAAGCCCATTGGCTTTCTGTACACCAAGCATCGCCTGCTAATTCAACGTTTTTAATACCTTGGATTGCAATAGTACGACCAGCTTTTTGAACATTTTTCAATGTTTCTTGCTCAGACAAATGAACAGTTGCACCGCGCTCATTAAAAGACAATGACGCATTATCGCCCCAATGACTCGCTGCTGCTTGTTCGCTTAGTTGAACAACAAATTTTTCACTCATGTTAGAATCCCCTTGCACTTAAATGTGCCACCGAGTTTACTATAGAGCGCTTAAGTTCCCAACAGCTTGAGATAAATAACATAAACCACACTGCTGTGCAGTATTTACGCTTTGGAAGTTATCATGAAGTACACGCCAACTCTGCAACCTGCCACCTTATTAAAACGCTACAAACGCTTTTTAGCTGATTTACAATTAAGTGATGGCAGTGAATTTACCGCCCACTGTGCTAATACAGGTAAAATGACGGGATGCGCAGAGCCGGGTTTTGCTGCTTTTTATTCCACAAGCGATAACGCAAAACGAAAATATCCGCATTCATTAGAGCTTACGCAAAATAACTTATTGCAGCTTATTTGTGTAAATACAGCGGTGGCCAATAAAGTAGTAGAAGAAGCAATAAACAATAATGTGATAAGCGAGCTACTCGACTACAGTCAATTGCAAAGCGAAGTAAAGTACGGCAGCGAAAACAGCAGAATCGATTTTTTACTCACAGACGAAAATAAGCCTGATTGCTACGTAGAAGTTAAATCAGTCACATTATTAAGCGAAGATGCACCACAAAGCGGGCAAGGCTACTTTCCTGATGCGCAAACACTGCGCGGACAAAAACATATTCGCGAACTAATAGAAATGATCGAACAAGGCCACCGAGCAGTATTACTGTTCGCTGTTTTGCATGAAGGAATAAATACAGTAAGTGCAGCTGCGCATATTGATAAAAAATACGCCACGCTATTAAGCCAAGCAATAATAGCCGGCGTTGAAGTATTAGCATACAAGGCCACAATTTCTGCTAATGAAGTTTTACTTCATAAAAAAATAGTATTTGCACAATAGTGTATTAAACCAAGGGATTGAACTAAGCGTAATTTGAAAAATAAGCAAAGTACTCAAATTAAAAAAAGTTATACAAAGTGAATTATAAAAATTAACTTGTTTTTAAAGCTTTTGCCCACATAACAAGGCAAGTTTTAGAAAGCGAATATGTGAATTAATTAAAAGTGTAAATAGACTATTAATACACTTTTCACTCAGTAAGCATGGTTGAAGCTAATTCGATTAATTAAAAATAAATTTGCCTAGGATATAAGATTCTGTTATTTATACCGCCGGCTAATGCTGAGGCATTAAATTAAGGATTTAGGAGAGAGTTATGCCAGACCAAAAGAAACATGGTTTATTGGCTCAAGCCGGTTTAGAACCATACCAAGAAAAACCAGGCGAAGAGTACATGAATGATGCACAACGTGCTCATTTTAGAACGATTTTAGAAACTTGGCGTAATGATTTACGTAACGAAGTTGATCGTACTAAATCGCACATGCAAGACGAAGCTGCTAACTTTCCTGACCCGGTTGACCGCGCTGCACAAGAAGAAGAGTTCTCTTTAGAACTTCGTACTCGTGACCGCGAACGTAAATTAATCAAAAAAATTGAAAAAACAATTAATTTGATTAAAGAAGATGATTTTGGCTTTTGTGAGTCTTGTGGCATCGAAATTGGCATACGTCGCTTAGAAGCACGTCCTACTGCCGATTTATGCGTAGACTGCAAAACACTTGCAGAAATCAAAGAAAAGCAATCTGGACGTGGCTAATTAATATTTATTAATTAGTTATGTCTCCTACAGCCGTTACTGCGCCTATGCGTAAATATCGCGGTCGTTTTGCACCGTCTCCTTCTGGGCCATTACATTTTGGCTCACTTGTAGCGGCTGTGGGTAGTTATCTAGATGCAAAAGCTAACCAAGGAGATTGGTTAGTTCGTATAGAAGACATTGACACTACGCGCGTGGTTAAAAACGCCGACTCCGATATTCTTAATACCTTACAAGCCTACGCCCTGCACTGGGATGAATCTGTTGTATATCAAACGCAGCGCCTGCCTTTATACCAAGATATTACCCACTCACTTTTAAAACAAAAACTTGTTTATGGTTGCACCTGTACTCGCAAACAAATAAAAGCCATTGGCGGTATTTATCAGGGGCATTGCCAAGCACTTAATCATAATACTCAATCCGGTGCGCTTCGCTTAGTTCAGCAACATCCAACGACTCAATTTAATGACTTAATTCAAGGCGATATAACGGTAAATAGCGCCCTTTCCCATGAAGATTACTTAATTAAACGCAGCGATGACTTATTTGCATATCAACTTGTTGTGGTCGTCGATGATATTGATCAAGGGATTAATCGAATTGTAAGAGGCGCTGATTTAATTGAGCCAACCGCACGGCAAATTAGTTTATTTAAACAACTCGATAGCCCTGTGCCTGAATTTGCTCATTTACCTTTAGCGGTTGCCAAGCCTGGTTTCAAATTGTCTAAACAAAATTATGCTCCTGCCATTAGCAAACAAAATCCAAAGCCTGCTTTAATTAGTGCATTTGAATTTTTAGGATTGCCTGTTATAGCTGATTTAATCGATTTAAATATTGAACAATTAATCGCTTGGGGAATTAAAAACTTTAGCTTAAAACAGGTACCACAAGTATCCGAAATACAAATTTCTCAGCATCCACGTAGTCAGAAAGTCCAATTTACACATTTAAGTAAATAAAATAGCTAAAAACGGCTTAATTTCAACACATCAACTTAATTTTTAAACCCTGCTGGTATATGATAGCCGCCTAAATATATGCTAATTACGTCAAACAGCTTGTACTGGGCTATAACCGCCCCATTTGCTGTAACTTTTGATTGCGATGCAGAGTCAATCACACCTTCTAGGAGACAGACTATTATTTCCAAGCTTTTTCAATTTTGCCGACAAATAATCGGCCCGAATACCAGTGCCGAAAGCGCTTCTGTAAGCAGTGAACCTATTGTTGTCACTCGTGGTGAGCATGGTATTTCTCGCAAACAATTTAGCCCAAATGCAATCAAAGTATTATACCGTTTAAAAGACGGTGGCTACGATGCCTACCTTGTTGGTGGTTGTATTCGCGATATATTGTTAGGCCAACAGCCAAAAGATTTTGACGTAGTTACTAATGCCACGCCAGATCAAGTAAAAAAACTATTTAGAAACTGTCGCCTTATTGGTCGTCGCTTTCGTTTAGCACATATTGTATTTGGCCGTGAAATTATTGAAGTGGCGACTATGCGTGGCCACCACGAAGCCCAAGAAGACAAAAATCAAATAAGCCAATCAAGCGATGAAGGCCAATTACTACGTGACAACGTATTTGGCAGTATTGAAGAAGATGCAGAACGCCGCGACTTTTCAATCAATGCACTTTATTACTCAATCAAAGATTTTAGTATTCACGATTACGCCAACGGCTTAGCGGCAATTAAAGCTAAACAAATTGAGCTAATCGGCGACCCTGAAACGCGTTACCGCGAAGACCCTGTTCGTATGTTACGTGCAGTTCGCTTTGCTACTAAACTTGATATGAGTATTGCGCCTAAAAGTGAAAAGCCAATTAGCGAGCTTGCAAGTTTGCTTGATAACATTCCGCCAGCACGTTTATTTGAAGAAATTCTTAAGCTGTTTTTAAACGGCAAGGCCGAAGCTAACTTTTTAATGCTGCGTAAATACGGCTTATTCCGCTCACTGTTTCCTGAGCTTGATAAAATCTTAGATAAAAATCCAAGTGGCTTAGAACACACGCTTATTCAGCAAATGTTTCAAAATACCGACAAACGTATTAATGCAGATAAAAAAGTAACACCAGCGTTTATTTTTGCCGCACTACTTTGGTTCCCGCTGCTTGAACGTACTAAAAAGATTCAAAGCCAAGAACAACTTGCAGAATACGATGCTTTCGCACAAGCAATGAATAAAGTACTAAGCGATAACTCACAACACATTGCGGTTCCTAAACGCTTTACTTTAGGTGCTCGCGATATTTGGCATATTCAGCACCGTTTGGATAAACGTGCAGGCCAACGTGCTTACAGACTAACGCAGCAACCTCGCTTTAAAGCCGCCTACGACTTTTTACTCTTACGCGTAGATGCAGGCGAAACACAGCACACTGAGCTTGCCCAGTGGTGGACACAATACTTAAGCCAAGATATAAACGGCCAAAAAGAGATGGTTAAAAACTTAGGTCACCAAGGTGGTCCTAAGCCTCGAAAGCGCCGTCGACCTACTAAAAAGCCAGCTGAGTAATAACATGCACTGTGTTTATTTGGGTTTAGGTGCCAACCTAAACTCACCAAAAGAGCAGCTTGATAACGCGGTAATCGCGCTTAAAAAGCTGCCTAATTGTGAATTTATAAACGTATCGCATTACTATGCAAGTAAGCCTATGGGCCCACAAGATCAACCAGACTATATCAATGCAGTAGCGTGCATTAAAACGACCCTTGAGCCAGAGCAATTACTTGATTTAACGCAACGTATTGAACTTGAGCATGGTCGAGTAAGAAAGGCTGAACGTTGGGGTCCACGCACTCTTGATATAGATACTCTATTATTTGATGATCAAATTATAAATACGGTGCGCTTAACTGTGCCTCATTATGGTTTGAATAATCGCGAGTTTGTGGTTTATCCACTATTAGAGCTTGCACCTGAACTTATTTTACCTAGCGGCATTGCATTAAAAACCATTGCAAATAATTTACCGCTCAACGACTTACAACAATTACCTCTGTAATTAACCTAGGCTTTTGCCTGCGAGGATATTATGTCTAAAATAACCGTTTCTACTTTAAATAAAATGAAAGCAGAAAATAACAAAATTACTGCATTAACAGCCTACGACGCTAGTTTTGCAAAGTTATTTCATGATAACGGCGTTGAAGTTATTTTAGTGGGCGACTCTTTGGGCATGGTACTACAAGGCGGCGATGACACCCTTGGCGTAACCAATCAAGATATCGCATATCATACCCGCTGTGTCCGCGCTGGTAGCCGCGAATTATTTGTAATTGCTGACTTACCTTTTATGACCTACTCAAGCGTAAGTGATACTTGTAAAAATGCAGCTGAGCTTATGCGCGCTGGCGCAAACATGATTAAGCTTGAAGGCGGAGAATGGCTTTACGAGAGCATTAAAACGCTTACTCAACAAGGTATTCCAGTTTGCGGGCATTTAGGCCTTACACCACAGTCAGTACATGTATTTGGCGGCTTTAAAATACAAGGTCGCGAAGAAGATAAAGCACAAAAAATGATTGATGACGCAAAAGCACTAGAAGCTGCTGGCGCGCAATTATTAGTACTTGAATGTATTCCAAGTGCACTGGCAAAACGCATTACAGACGCCCTAAGCATCCCAACTATTGGTATTGGTGCGGGCAGTTTAACTGACGGCCAAATACTGGTAATGCATGACCTGGTTGGTATTTCAGCAGGTTACATTCCTAAATTTTCTAAAAACTTTTTGCTCGAAACAGGCAATATGCCTGCAGCCGTTCAAAAGTATTGTACAGACGTTAAAAATGGCGCGTTTCCAAGCGCTGAACACGAGTTTAAATAATGCAGTCAATTACTGAAATCAGATCGTTACGTAGTCAAATTAAAGCATGGCGCCAAGCGGGTCTTAGCGTGGCACTTGTGCCAACGATGGGCAACTTGCACCGTGGGCATTTTTCGCTAGTAGAAAAAGCAAAAAACTTAGCCGATAAAGTCGTTGTGAGTATTTTTGTTAACCCAATGCAATTTGGTGCTAACGAAGATTTAGATAACTATCCTCGTACACTAAACGAAGATAAACAAGGCCTTGCAGAACTAGGCACTGATATTGTATTTACCCCAAGTGTAGAGACAATTTATCCAAATGGACTTGGCGCACAGAGCTTTGTAGATGTGCCTGATATTTCATTAGGTTACTGTGGTGGCTCACGCCCTGGTCACTTTAGAGGTGTTGCCACGGTAGTTACAAAATTATTTAATCTTGTACAACCCGATTACGCCTGCTTTGGTGAAAAAGATTTTCAGCAACTGCAAGTAATTAAAACCATGGCGCGCGACCTATCAATTCCGGTTGAAGTTATTGGTGTACCTACAATGCGAGAAGTTTCTGGCCTTGCTATGAGCTCGCGTAATGGTTACTTATCTGATGAGCAAAAAGCGACTGCAACCGTATTATTTAAAGCACTTAATACATGCGCTGAGCAACTTAAAAGCGGCGAAAAAGACTTCGTAAAACTTGAAAGCTTAGCTAAACAGAGCTTAGAGCAAGCTGGCCTAAAGCCAGACTATTTTGAGATTGCTCAACGAGATACATTAAAAACTGCTACAATCGAAGATACTCAATTTGTTATTTTAGCCGCAGCCTATTTTGGTGGTGTTAGATTGATCGACAATATTCAAGTCGAAATTTAATATTATTGCGACTCCATTTTAAGGATAAGAAGCATGCACACTTTAATAAAAACAAGCGTAGTCGCCCTTACTTTTGCACTATTAGTAGGTTGTCAAAACCAAGTTGAAAACCCTGAAATGAATCAGTGTGCTCAACAAAATTACCAATGCGAAAGTACATGTGAACAGCAAACAACTGCTGAGGGCTTAAAGCAACAAGTATGCTCTGGAAAATGTGTTGAGAGCTATAATCAATGTAAAGCACAAGCCGAAAAATTAGGTAATATTTAATTCCTTAAAGTTTTTAGTTTTAGGCACAAAAAAACCGCTCAGTGAGCGGTTTTTTATTGCCTATGGTTTATTAGTTTAAACCAAGCTTTTTAAGTTCTGTTTTTACTAGCTTTGCAGAAAGTGGTACATAACCATCTTTTTCTACAATTTGCTGACCATCTTTTGAAAGTACCATTCTTAAAAATTGTTCTTCCATAGGTGATAGTGGCTTATTCGGGTGTTTATTCACATAAACATATAAAAAGCGCGATAGCGGGTATTTACCTTGCGCAACGTTATCAAGTGTTGCATCAACAAAGTTATCGCCTTTTTTAGCAAGCGGTACTGTACGTACGCCTGATGTTTTATAACCAATACCAGAGTAACCAATTGCATTTAATGAAGATGAAATTGACTGTACTACCGATGCAGAACCCGGTTGCTCATTTACGTTATTACGGAAATCACCTTTACACAGTGCTTTCTTTTTAAAGTAGCCATAAGTACCTGACACTGAGTTACGTCCATAAAGCTGAACGTCTTTAGCAGCCCAATCGCCTGTTAGGCCGACATCGCTCCAACGATTAACTTGCTCTGGTGCGCCACATTTACGAGTAGATGAAAAAATAGCATCTACTTGGTCAATACGAAGACCTTCAATTGGGTTATCTTTATGTACAAATACAGCAAGTGCATCAATAGCTACGCGAACTTCTGTTGGCTTATAACCGTAACGTTTTTCGAACGCTTCGATTTCTTTAGATTTCATTTTACGGCTCATTGGACCTAGGTTAGCTGTACCTTCGGTAAGTGCCGGTGGTGCAGTAGAAGAACCTGCTGCTTGAATTTGAATATTTACATTTGGGTAAATACGTTTGTACTCTTCAGCCCAGAACGTCATCATGTTGGCTAAAGTGTCAGAACCTACTGATGAGAAGTTACCTGAAACACCACTAATTTTTTGATACTCAGGAATATCTTGGTCTAAAGCAACTGCTTGTGCAGATACGAAAGTTGTAACAGCCACACCCATTGCGGCAACTAAGTTTTTAAATTTCATGTAGGGTTCTCCGGTTTGTTCGTCCCATTTTCTAACTGCTGCCCACTCTAAAGTGAGTACATGACAGTTACATTACTCTTAAATGACACTTTTATGACTTTGCTTTTCAGCCTAATTACTTAGCTAGCGAAACTATCTTATCTATTGAAAATTCGAAAGAAAAACACGAACCTTTGTTAACTTCACTGCTAATATTTAATTTGCTATCGTGGCGCGTTAGTACATGTTTTGTAATCGCAAGCCCTAAACCTGAGCCACCTGTTGTTCTGCTGCGGGCTTTATCAACACGATAAAAACGCTCAGTTAAACGGTTAATATGCTCTGGCGCAATACCATCACCATTATCGGTAACACTAAAACACGCTTTATTGTTTTTGCGCTGCCAACACACTTCCACTTTGCCACCGGGCTTAGTGTAATGAATGGCGTTAAATACTAAATTAGAAAACGCACTACGCAGTTCATCCTCAGAGCCTTTAATATCGAGGGTTTTATCAATATTAAAAATAAGCTCATGGCCTTTGTCTTGATTAATTGAGTTTGCCTCAGTGTGAATATAACCAAGTAATTGCGGCACATTTATAGCTTTATCGTTGTCTTGGCGCCGTGCACCTTCAATACGCGAAAGCGATAATAATTGGCTGACTAAGCTATCCATGCGCTTGCATTGTTCAAGCATAGTATTTTGCGCTTTGTTCCACATTGCTGGCGGCGGCATCATGTCGCCATCCATCATCTCAAGATACCCAGTAACCACTGTAAGCGGTGTACGTAGTTCATGCGACACATTGGCTACAAAGTCTTTACGCATCTGTTCTAGCTGTTTTAAGCGCGTTACATCACGCACAACAACCATAAGTTGCGTGCTTGCATAAGGCATTACCCTAAATTCTAGTACTTGCTCAATGCTATGGCCGTTATCCAGCTCAAGCGCGTCGTCAAATTCACCTTTGTGCATGTATTTGGCAAACTTAGGTTCGCGA
This sequence comes from Pseudoalteromonas sp. SWXJ133, assembly GCF_015864365.1. Lineage (NCBI taxonomy): Bacteria > Pseudomonadati > Pseudomonadota > Gammaproteobacteria > Alteromonadales > Pseudoalteromonadaceae > Pseudoalteromonas > Pseudoalteromonas sp. SWXJ133. The sequence continues at coordinate 49,027 of NZ_JADYXJ010000018.1, read as the reverse complement.
ATTAAATTATCAAGACGCTGACCATGATCGGTTGGCCACTGCAAACCAAGCACTTTAAGGGCTAATTGATTACACCACACAATACTTAAATCGTTTTGTAATACCACTACCGCATCAGGTACTGCTTCAGCTCCATCGCGAAAGCGACGAATTAAATCAGCAAGCTCATTACGTTTTTTACGATTACGGTGCTGTAGATGATAAATACCTTCAAACACTTGCTCCCATGCACCCTCGCCCTCAGGTGGATTAAAGCTACGTTGATTAAGTAGCCAATCGCTCAAACGATAAAGTTGATGGTAGTGCCAAATAAGGAGGGAAAAAGATCCTAAAAATAAAAGCAAAAATGGCGCGCCAACTAGCACACCAATTAATAGTAAGGGTAAAAAATAGATAAACAGGCGCTTTACTAACGCCTGCTTATTAACAACTCGATACATACACTCACTTTACCTTAGAGTAGTAATACATGCGTATTTCATACATTAGCTAAGCTTTAAGCTGATCACAGCTTACTTGAAAAACGATATCCAGCACCACGTACAGTTTGCACCAAACGGTCATGTCCAAGTGGGCCAATTGCTTTACGCAGACGACGAATGTGCACATCAACCGTGCGATCTTCTACGTAAACATTAGTTCCCCATACATGATCAAGCAGTTGTTCACGGCTATAAACACGCTCTGGGTGAGTCATAAAAAAGTGCAGTAATCTGAATTCGGTTGGCCCCATATCAAGCTCATTACCTTCTGAGGTAACACGATGCGAAATAGGGTCTAAACGCAGGCCATGTACTTCAATAGCTTCTTCTAATGAGGTTGGCGATACACGGCGAATAACCGCTTTAATACGTGCCATAAGCTCTTTAGGAGAAAACGGCTTAGTTACGTAATCGTCAGCACCTACTTCAAGGCCACGTACTTTGTCTTCTTCTTCGCCGCGGGCTGTAAGCATAATAATTGGGATTTGGCGGGTGTGTTCGTTTTGCTTAAACTTTTTAGCAATTTGAATACCGCTTCCACCTGGTAACATCCAATCAAGTAAAACCATATCTGGGTAAGGTTCAACCATAGCTGCAATAGCAGAGTCGTAATCTTCTGCTTCAATTGCTTGAAATCCATTTTGCTCTAAAACAAAAACCAACATCTCCCTGATAGGAGCTTCGTCATCTACGACTAGTACTTTACGTGACATTCCAATTTATCTCTTACGCTATCGAATTAGTTTTCATTATTATGACTAAGTATGACATTTTTATGAAAGTGTAACGTGTAAATTAAAATGGTGGTAAAAAAAACACAAATTAGTGACAAAAAACCTCATTAACGTCATATTTTTAAAACCTTTTTAATATTTAACGTAATAAAAAGAGATTTACGATAAATTTATAAAATAGCTAATTTTTGAAATTATCTGCTTTTTGTCGCTAGTTAAATCATTAAATAATACAAAATTAGTTGGGATCATTGTTTTACTAACCAAGACATTTTTACAGATCGATCGTTTAAAAGCAGCTTTAAAGCCATTTTAAAATCAATAAACCCGCCTGTGTAACAATCAATACGTTTAAAAATAGATCTAAATTTTACTAAGCCCTAAATAAAGGATCATATTTTTACCAAGCCGATCCACTCTCAGATCAGAGTTGTACCTAGTCAAAGCCATAAGTTGTTGATTGTTTATACAAATAAATAACGATCAAATTATCTCAGAGCCCAAAATAGCATTAAAGTGTATTTGGCTTAGTAAAGTAATGATCCGAAAAGGCTGTGTTAGTAAATGCGTGATCCCATAGTACGGCGTTGATAGTACAGCGATCTGATCAATAGAAGCCGTAACCTACAATATAAAAAGGGCTGACATTAAAAAAGCCAGCAACAAAGTTACTGGCTTAGGGCCTGTTGACCTTTCAGGATTAAAATTTGTTCAATCTAGGGGCGATTTAATCGCGGCGTGAGGTTTGTAACCTAGCGGGCTAAGTAAAAACCGAGCAACAAAGAGTAAATTGCCCCTAGGCAGAACCCTTCGGGCAGCGCATGTTTGGCATTTATTCCACGTTATCGCCTATTTATGGGGAATAACCACACTGCATAGGCTCTGCCTTGCCTAAATACCAAACATACTGCTGCAAATTTAACCTCGAAAGATAAACAGGCCCTAATAATGATCAATTATAAATTGATCTATTATCTAATTTTAGGGTCTAGTTCGCCGCTTAAGTATTTAAGGTGCATTTCATCAAGTGAAATTGGCTTAATTTTACTAGCCTGACCAGAAGTACCAAACGAGTTATAGCGCGCAACACAAATCTCTGTCATTGCTTTTGTAGCTTCAGCTAGGTATTTACGTGGATCAAAGTTAGATGGGTTAAGCGCCATATGACGGCGAATTGCACCGGTAGATGCCAAACGTAAATCGGTATCAATATTTACCTTACGAACACCAAATTTAATGCCTTCAACAATCTGTTCAACTGGCACACCATAAGTTTCTGGAATTTCGCCACCGTACTGATTAATAATTTCTAACCACTCTTGTGGAACTGAAGATGAACCATGCATCACTAAATGCGTGTTAGGAATACGTGCATGAATAGCTTTAATGCGGTCAATCGCTAAAATGTCATCTGTTGGTGGGCGAGTAAATTTATAAGCTCCATGCGAAGTACCACAGGCAATTGCAAGTGCATCAACATGTGTTTTATTTACAAAGTCAGCCGCTTCTTCAGGGTCTGTTAGCATTTGCTCAGTGGTTAGTATACCTTCAGCGCCAACACCATCTTCTTCGCCAGCTTCACCTGTTTCCAGTGAACCAAGTACACCTAGCTCGCCTTCAACCGATACGCCACAAGCATGAGCCATAGCAACAGTTTCGCGCGTTACTTCTACATTGTATTCGTAGCTTGAAGGGGTTTTACCGTCGCTCATTAACGAGCCATCCATCATTACTGATGAAAAACCAAGCTGAATTGAACGCTGACATACACCTGGCGATGTGCCGTGATCTTGATGCATAACAACGGGGATATGTGGCCATTCTTCAACGGCTGCTAAAATCATATGACGAATAAATGGAGCACCAGCATAAGCACGTGCGCCAGCTGATCCCTGAACGATTACTGGGCTGTTTGTTTTGTCAGCCGCTTCCATTATTGCGCGCATTTGCTCTTGATTGTTAACGTTAAAAGCAGGTACGCCGTAACCATGCTCTGCTGCATGATCTAAAAGTTGTCGCATACTGATTAAAGCCATTGGGTATTCTCCAATTTATCGACAGTAGTTCCCTACCATCTAGTTTGAACGGATGTGTTAGTTTGGCGTTATAACAACGCCACGAAAAACCACTGCTTTGCAGTAATATTCCGTCTAAATTAACTATTAAATTAGGGTGAGAGGTATTTAATAATTAATTGTCGGTGAGGGCTATTACCCCCTCACCTTACGCTACTAAAATTACTTAGCGCGCGACTCTAGCATTTCAACTGCTGGAAGTTTTTTGCCTTCTAAAAACTCTAAGAACGCACCACCACCAGTAGAAATATAAGAAACTTTATCGGCAATGCCGTATTTATCAATTGCGGCTAAGGTATCACCACCACCAGCAATTGAAAACGCATTTGAGTTAGCAATTGCTTGTGCAATAGCACGTGTGCCATTACCAAACTGGTCAAACTCGAACACGCCAACAGGGCCATTCCATACAACAGTGCCCGCATTTGCAATAATTTTTGCAAGCTTGCTCGCTGTATCAGGACCAATATCAAAAATCATATCGTCGCTTGTTACTTCGCTTACATCTTTAAGCGTAGCTACAGCAGATTCAGAAAACTCATTACCAACAACTACGTCAGTCGGTACCGGAATTTCACCATTATTAGCAATCGCTGCAGCACATAAACGGTTCGCTTCATCCATTAAATCTGGTTCGTAAAGCGATTTACCAACTGGGCTACCTGATGCAGCAATAAAGGTATTTGCAATACCGCCACCGGTAACTAATTGGTCAACAATTTTAGAAAGTGAATCTAAAACGGTTAGCTTAGTTGAAACTTTAGAACCACCAACAATCGCCACTAATGGACGAGCTGGGTTATCAAGTGCTTTGCCTAACGCTTCTAGTTCAGCCGATAATAAAGGACCTGCACACGCCACATCAGCAAATAAGCCAACGCCATGCGTAGATGCTTGTGCACGGTGAGCCGTACCAAATGCATCCATTACATATACATCACACAGTGCTGCAAGTTGCTTAGATAACGCTTCGTCGTTTTTCTTCTCGCCTTTGTTAAAGCGCACATTTTCAAAAACAACAACTTCGTTATCAGCAATATCAACACCGTTTAGGTAATCTTTTTCTAAACGTACAGTTTGCTCAAGGGCATCGTTTAAGTAATCAGCTACAGGTGCTAGCGAAAACGCTTCATCGTATTCCCCTTCCGTAGGACGGCCAAGGTGTGACATAACCATTACTTTAGCACCCATATCAAGCGCTAATTTAATAGTAGGTAGTGCTGCACGAATACGCGCATCTGACGTCACTTTACCTGCTTTAACTGGTACATTTAAATCTTCACGAATTAATACGCGTTTGCCGTTTAAATCTAAATCTGCCATTTTTATGACCGACATGAACATCTCCTTAGTTAACGATACTGAACCTGAAAAATACGTTTAAAATTATTATATTAATAAATTACTTATTCACTGCCATCATAGCACGCGCTGTGTCGAGCATACGATTAGCAAAACCCCATTCGTTATCACACCACACTAATAACTTTATCAGTCGTTTGTGACTAACACGTGTTTGTGTGCCATCAATAATACAAGAATGTGGGTCGTGATTAAAATCAACCGACACAAGCGGCTCTTCGGTATAACTTAAAATACCTTCTAAGCGGTCTTTTGCTTGTGCTTTAAGTGCGTTATTTACTGCGTTTAAATCTACATCGGTATTAACCGTTACACTTAAATCCATTGCCGTGACATTTATAGTCGGTACACGTACGGCGATGGCTTCAAAACGGCCTTTAAATTTAGGTAAAATACGGTCTATACCACGGGCGAGCTTTGTATCAACTGGAATAATTGATTGGCTTGCAGCGCGAGTACGGCGTAAATCATGATGATAACCATCAATCACTTGTTGATCGTTCATCGACGCATGAATAGTTGTAATAGCGCCCGACTCAATACCAAATGCATCATCTAATACTTTAATAACCGGCACAACACAGTTAGTTGTACACGAGCCGTTAGACACAATTGTGTGCTCGCTTTTAAGCTCATCGTCGTTAATGCCATACACAATCGTAGCATCAACATCGTTATCAGCCGGATGCGAAAACAACACCTTTTTAGCGCCTGCAGTAATATGTAACTGCGCATGTTCACGCGAGTGATAAACACCCGTACATTCAAGTACAACGTCTACATCGAGCGTTTGCCAAGGTAATTCAATTGGGTTTTCTTCACAAAAAAGTGCAATGGTATCGCCTGCAACACTAATGGTGTCTTCACCAAGTTTTACAGGAAAAGAAAAACGACCGTGGGATGTGTCGTATTTTAATAAATGAGCAATAGCTTCAGGATCAGCAAGTTCGTTAATCGCAACAATTTTTATATCGTCGCTCAAACCAGACTCGTATAACGCGCGGACAATATTTCGACCAATACGACCAAAACCATTAATTGCAAGTTTGATTGCCATGAAATATAAAATCCACTCTTTTAGCGTGCAGATAAAGGCAATACGCCTTTTAGATGGCTGTATTGTAATCGACCTTGAGCATTATTATAAGAGGGTAGCATTAGAAACTTTAAATTAAGGTTAAAGAGCTTACGCATTGCAAGCTCTTCGATGGTTCTGACTTTTTAAATTAAGTTTTTTATACTAAATTTTTCAATGCGTTAATTATATCTTCTGGCTCAGAACGAGTACGATAATCAACATCAACATAACGCCAAGTCACTTTACCTTGTTTATCTAAAACAAAGGTGGCAGGGATCGGTAAAACACTACTATTGCCATTGTTAACCGACTCTAAATCTAGGCCTCTGTCTACTCGCATATGCTCTAGTAAAAATGTGGGTACTTGCCATGCTACGCCGTAGCTTGCTGCTACATCCGCATTTTGATCACTCAGCACTAAAAAATCCATTTTACTTATTTCATCATCACTAAGTGAGCCATCGGGTACTTGCGGGCTAATAGCCACTAATTGTGCGCCTAATTCGTGAATTTCAGGTAAACGTGCTTGAAGCGCTTTGAGCTGTAAATTGCAGTACGGACACCAACTTCCACGATAAAAAGTAACAAGTACAGGCCCTTTAGCAAGTAACTCGGTTAACTGCACCGATTGACCATGTTGATTTGGTAACTCAAAACTTGGTGCGATTTGGTTTAAATCAAGTGCATTAGCACCTTGTTGAAACGCTTTTGCTTGTGCAATCGTTTCATCAACACCTTTCATAAAATCAGGATTACCTTTACGCCCTGCTGCTATTTTTGCCTCAGTTTGTGCTTTTAACGTGTTATTTTCATCGCTCATAATATGGTTACCTTCAAATTAATCAAAAACTTAAAGCCAGCTTACAGTACGAAAGTGTATTTGGAATGAAAATTTTAGCTTATTCATTTACCTCTAAATCAAACACCACGTTTATTGATGATTTAAAGCTTACCGTTTGTTGTAAATAATTTTTGCGAGCTTTAGGAAATGAATCGCTCATTGGATTTACTCTATCTATTTTTTTAACCGCTGCACCAAAGCCACTGTAAACGCTTTTTTGAGTTGAGCTAATAGTCCGTACTTCACCCACTTTTGTACCAAAGGAGTTAGCAAGCACATTTGCTTTTTCTTTTGCGTTATTAAGTGCTTGTTGTGTAGCTTGTGCTTGTAACAGCTCAGCTTTTGAAGATAAAAACTCAGTATTTTGAATCGCATTTACTTTTAAACTCAATAAAAAATCACTTAAATCATTCACTCTTTCAATATTTTTTAGTGTTACTTCAAAGGTCCTTATAGCTGCGTATTCAGCGGGAGCTTGATGCCCTGTTTCAATGTAATCCATACCCGTTTTTTCAACTTTAACACTTGAGGCAACTACATCATCGGCAGTTATTTCAAATTGATTTAGTCCGTCAATTAGTAAATTAACTTTATTATCAAGATCGTTCTTAGCTGCTAAAGGTTCGTTTTTAATACTTATAATTTGAAATAGTATTTTAGCGATATCAGGATTGGCAAGCACCTCTGCACTACCTTGAACCGAAATTTGACGGCTTGTAGGTAAGCTTGAATTAGCAAAAGTGATGAGTGGGAATAAGGTTAAGAAAATAGTAGTGATGAGCTTCATGATCGTTCCTTGAAGTGATTAGTTAGATAATGATTACGCAACCGTACCTATAGTTATACGGACAACAATAAAAGTAAACTGTCCTTTACTGTAGGCGGGAGTTTATCTCGCGCGGCATAAAGCCCCGCCTACAGCCAATCTACGTCAACTCGGCTACTTTTAACTCTTTGCCACGGCTTATTTGATGGCACTGGGCTAGCAGTAACTCGGCGGTGGCTTGTGCATCGGTCAGTGCATGATGGCAATGATAGCTTGGTAACTCATAACGTGTGCGGCATGTATTAAGGGTTAAATCGTCTTGTTTTATTTCAGTTGAATGATGGAGTAAGCGCTTTTGTTCAATATGGAGTGTGTCGATTATAAGTTTAGGACGTATAGTTATATTGGCATTTTTAAGCCCTATTTTTAAAAACCCCCAATCGAGCATGGCATTATGAAACACTAAAATACAGTCGCTAAAATGGCAGCTCAATTGCGTTAATATACTGCACAAGCTCTGTCCTTTTGTTATAGCATCATCGCTAATTCCATGAAAAACAGGACTTTGCTCAAGGCTTTTTACGTCTTTATTTATAATGTGCTGTGACTCGCTCATTTTTATACATTGGTTATCTATTATCACCCACGCTACCGATACAATTTCGTGCTGCTTTGCATCAAGCCCAGTGAGCTCTAAATCAATCACCAAATAACGTTGTTGTAAGGCATTTTTACCTAGTAATTTACGGCGCTTTAAATACCGAGTGAGCAGCTTTTTTACCATGTTAGTAATCCATCATTATAAACTGCCGCGAGCAAACTTAAACGCGGCGGCTTGCTGCGCTTGTTTAACAAGGTAAAACGCTTCTTTTAGTTGATGGCGCTCTAGTGAGTTTAATTTATTAGGGTTAATGCAATTACTCGGTAAGCCCTCTTCGTTTATTTGTGTACTCAAACGAAGCTGCGTTAAGAACCGCCAGCAGTCTTTTAGGTTGTATATATCTTCTTTGCTGATCAGTTTATGTTTTAGTAGTGCATCCAACCGCTCTTGTGTGTTGGCGCGCCTAATACCCGCTTTTAAAGCGTATAACCGCACTATGTCATTTATAATTACGACACCACGTTTTTTTAAATCTATGTATTTATTATTTTGATCTGTTTTTTCGGTTTTAAATTTATTAAATAAACCAATTGGCACGCTGTTGCTGCTTATGTCGGTTGCCATTGCGGCATAGAATAAGTCGTTACGCGATATACGAATTAATTGCTCGCAAAAAGCGGTATATAAAGCATTTGAACCTTCAATAAATCGCAGGTCAAAAAATATCTTACAGTTAAGCATTGCATTCGGTGTGGGGCTTTTTATCCATTTAAAAAAGCGCTCGCTCCAATCGTTTACGCTCATTCGGCACTCATCACTGCTTGCCATAATATTACCTGGGCAACGCCTAATGCCGCACTCAACTAAATTCTCACATACAAACTCCCCCATACTTTTAAAGTAAGCGTGTTGCTCGGTGGTTAAGTCGTTAGGGAGTAACAAGCCGTTGTCTTGATCTGAATGCAGGGTTTGTTCTTCGCGTGCTTGCGAGCCAAAGCAAATAAAACTAAAGCTGGTTGGCGCTGCGCCATGCTCTTCTTGAAATAAGTGAATCAGGCGCGATGTAAGCGCATCGGTTAAACCACTGAGTAATTTACCAATTAGCGATATGTCGTCAATGTTGTACGAAAAACCACGCAAAAGTTCGGGAATTTCTTTAGCGTAGCGTTTTAAATCAGTAACAGTATGCGCTTTATATATGCGCCCAATAAGCTGTACGGGGTCGCTTTTTTGTTGGCGTAGTAAATCGGTGCTGGTTATCATCCCTATCGGGTTGTGACTTTCGTCAAGCACAGGCAAATGATGAATATTATATTTAAGCATTAAGTGCAGCGCTGAAAACACCCGGTTATTTTCAAATATAAACTTGGGCTTGGCGGTCATAATACTGCTTACTGCATCTTGTGGATCTACCTCGTCGGCAAGTACTCGATTACGTAAATCGCGGTCTGTTACCACCCCTACTAAGTGCGCGTGCTGCGTTATCATTATTGACGACACGCCATGCTCTTTCATTTTTTTAGCGCTTTGCCTAATACTTGCATCGGGCGTAAGCGTAATGGCGGTGCGGGTCATCAGCTCTGATATTTTACGCTCAGACCAACTATCGTTTTTACTTTTATAATGCGATGACAACAACCGGTTAGCATGAGCGCGTACAAAGTATTGCTCAAACAATTTATATTCTCTGCGTAAAAAATCAAAGTGCGTTTGAGAGAGCATATACACAATGCCCTCTTTTTGTACTTCTAACCTATTTTGAATTGCCTCGCCGGTTAACAGCGACGGAAAACCAAAATAATCACCTTGCGCCAAGCGTGTAACAACATCGCCCTTGCCATCAACTAGGTCATACAAACCAGAGCGAATTAAAAACAGTTTAGGGTTTTCACTTTGTAACCACTGAGTTTGGTTTTCGCGGGTGAGGTAAATAATATCAAGATGATTTACAAAATATTCGTATGCGCTGCTATCAAGCAGTGTAAAAGGCGCTTGCAGACAAACGTATTGGGCTATTTCTTGTTGTTCTACACTCATTGTATTCGCTCTTTAAATGATGATGTACCAATCTAATGTACTTATTTATTAAACAAATAAAAAGCCCGACTAAAGTCGGGCTTTTGGTGCTTTATGTTTTGTAAACTATATCTATAAATTGTAGCCTAGTGGTCGTGTGCTTCTGCAGACCCTTTAGGGTTACGAATGCTTTCAACCATTTCTTGAATTTCAACCGGTGTAGGTTTAGTAAACTTAAGAACAATTGCAGCTACTCCAAAGTTAATAATCATACCAATTAAGCCAATACCTTCAGGCGAAATACCTAAGAACCAGTTTTCAGGGCTGTTTAGCTCTGGGCTAACAAACTTGAAGAAGATGATATACGCAGCGGTAAAGCCAATACCCGTTACCATGCCTGCAATTGCGCCTTCGCGGTTCATTGTTTTAGAGAATATACCCATAATAATTGCTGGGAAGAAACTCGCTGCCGCCAAGCCGAATGCAAATGCCACTACCGATGCCACAAACCCAGGCGGGTTAATACCAAAGTACGCGGAGATAACAATAGCGACCATGGCTGCCAACCTCGCTGCAAGTAACTCTTGCTTGTCGGTAATATCGGGCTTGAGGGTTCGCTTGAGTAAATCGTGCGAAACGGAGGTCGAAATAACCAGTAGTAAACCTGCTGTTGTAGAAAGTGCAGCGGCAATACCACCAGCAGCTACAAGTGCAATTACCCATGCTGGTAAGTTAGCAATCTCTGGATTAGCTAATACCATAATGTCGCGGTCTACGTTTACTTCGTTAGCACTGTTCGGATCGGTGATTTTACCCGCCGTGTAGAACATTTTGCCATCGCCGTTTTTATCATTAAATGTAATTAAACCTGTGCGTTCCCAGTTTTTAATCCATCCTGGTGCTTCTGCGTAAGCTGTACCGCTACCGTCTTTACCATTAATAGTATCAACCATGTTTACGCGAGCAAAAGCTGCAACTGCAGGTGCTGTAGTATAAACAATCGCGATGAACACAAGTGTCCATGCTGCAGAAATACGCGTGTCTTTTACGCGAGGCACAGTGAAAAAGCGAACAATTACATGTGGTAAACCAGCAGTACCTACCATTAACGCGCCAGTAATAGCGAACACGTCTATCATGCTCTTAGAGCCTTCGGTATATTGCGCAAAACCAAGTTCAGCGCTTAAGCCGTCTAATTTATCAAGTACGTACACGCCGTCGCTGCCAATTAATGTGGCACCAAAACCGGTTTGTGGGAAGAAGTGACCCGTCATCATCATCGAAATAAAAATAGCAGGTACAAGGTAGGCAAATACAAGTACACAATACTGCGCTACTTGTGTGTAGGTAATGCCTTTCATGCCGCCAAGTACCGCATAAAAGAATACAATCACCATACCAATGTAAACACCGGTTTCAATTTCTACTTCTAAAAAGCGTGAAAATACGACGCCTACACCACGCATTTGCCCTGCAATGTAAGTAAAACAAATGAATATGGCACATACAATTGCTACTAAACGCGCAGTGCGTGAATAGTAACGGTCGCCAATAAAGTCTGGCACAGTAAACTTGCCGAATTTACGTAAGTAAGGCGCTAAACACATGGCTAATAGTACATAACCACCTGTCCACCCCATTAAGTAAACACTGCCATCGTAACCTGCAAACGAAATAATACCCGCCATTGAAATAAACGACGCGGCGCTCATCCAATCGGCAGCCGTTGCCATACCATTAGCAAGAGGAGGTACGCCGCCGCCTGCTACATAAAACTCTTTAGTTGAACCCGCACGGGCCCAAATTGCTATGCCGATATAAAGCGCAAAGCTTAAACCAACAATTATAAACGTGAGTGTTTGAACATCCATTGCTTAGCTCCTATTCGTCTACGCCGTATTTTTTATCTAACGTATTCATTTTGAAAACGTACACAAAAATCAAAGCAACAAAGGTATAAATCGCGCCTTGCTGGGCGAACCAGAAGCCAAGTTTAAACCCAAAAAAACGTACTTCATTAAGTACATCAACCAGTAATATGCCAAAGCCGAAAGACACGATAAACCACACTGCTAACAGTTTAAATAACAGCGAAATGTTTTCTGCCCAATAAGCTTTTGCTTGTTCTTCATCTTTAAAAGCCATTTTTGTTTTCCCCTTTAAGCACCGCAATATCGCGATGAGTGGTTTTTTATCTTCGCTTACCAATTTAGCAACGCTGGTTACATATTGAATTGAGACCATAGTCGTAACAGCCTGTTAACGTTTACGTAAACTGTATTTATCATTCAAACGTATTTTATACATTTTCATTTTATTTCAATTGGTTAGCTTAATTTTTTGAATTGGCTTTACTATTAAATTGGTAAGTTGATTATTAATGCGACATTAGTCTAATGCTTGAGATGATTTTATTTTTGTTATTAATATTCAATAAGATAGAAATAAAATGAAAGTTTTATTTTAAATTCAAGCCTCACACTTAACCTCAGTTCTGGTATTGTGTTAATCCCTCATAGGGTTGAGGGACTATTTAAAATAATAAGGTTTAATAACAACATGACTGCCGTACTCATTATTGTTGCTTTAAGTTATATAGGTATGCTGTTTTGGCTCGCCAATTGGGGCGATAAAACAACCCCTTTGGCAAAGCGTATTAGCCATCACCCTTTTGTGTATTCACTCTCACTTGGGATTTACTGTACCTCTTGGACTTACTACGGCTCAGTGGGTACAGCCGCTACCAGCAGTTGGAGTTATTTGCCAATATTATTGGGCCCTGCGCTGCTGTTTTTATTCGGCCAAGGGTTTTTACGTAAGCTGGTACTGGTAAGCAAAAAACAAAACATAACCACTATTGCTGACTTTATTTCAGCTCGTTACGGCAAACGCCAAACTACCGCGATTATGGTTACTGTAATCGCCTTACTGGCGACTATTCCCTACATTGCACTGCAATTAAAAGCGCTTAGTACCAGCTTTTTACTTTTGCAAAACAGTAATAAAATATCAGGCGATATGCTCGCGCTTTCTGCAACATTAATTATGGCCTTATTTGCAATATTTTTTGGTACCCGCAAAGTGGACGTAACAGAGTATCGCTCTGGGTTAATGCTTGCTGTCGCGTTTGAATCAATGATTAAACTTATTGCACTTATTGCTGTAGCAAGCCTTGCTGTTTACACCTTATTTAATATGCCAGAGCCTACTTCAAATAAAGTAACCGAGTCGATTTGGGCCCATTGGAGCGACTTTAACTTTTTTAGTTTTAACTTTATTGGCCAGTCTTTAATGGCTGCGGCCGCTATTATATGTTTACCACGCCAGTTTCATGTAACCGTGGTCGACAATCAAAACAAACGCCACTTACTTACCGCTCGCTGGGCTTTTCCGCTGTATTTACTATTAACTGCCGCAATGATTTTACCTATTGCGACTGCGGCAATTCATCCTGAAATTGGCAGCGGCTATTCGCCAGATAGCTTTGTACTTGCCCTACCGTTAATTAACGACAACGCCTTTTTAACCACCTTTGTATTTATAGGTGGACTATCGGCCGCCACCGCAATGATAGTGGTAGCAACACTGACGCTAAGCACGATGATTTCAAACGATGTGGTATTACCCCTAATGCTACGTCGTAAATTTAAACGCAACTTAATTACCACCAGTTATAAGTCTCGTATTTTGCTTGTAAGGCGCTTTGCTATTGCAGGCATATTAATTTTGGCCTATTTCTATCAGCAATGGTTTGGCCATAGCAGCGCACTGGCAAGTATGGGCTTAGTTGCTTTTTCACTTGTTACTCAATTATTACCCGCTATTGTGGGCGGTTTATACTGGCGAAAAGGCCATGCTTATGGGGTTTATGCAGGTTTAGTAGCGGGCTTTATTTGCTGGGTACTATTTTTAATGCTGCCAATACTCGATGCCGGAGCAACGCTTGATAGCGAGCTACAACAAACGCTTATAACGCGTGGAACCTTGATAGCTTTGTTTGCCAATATTGGGTGTTATATTAGTTTTTCACTTGGGGCTGAGGAGCGCTTAATTGATAAGATTCAGGCAGCTGCTTTTGTTAACCCTAAAGATCAGGCTATTTTATCAAGGCGCTTAAATAAAGACGTAAAAGCCACTGTTTACGACTTTAAAATACTACTGCAAACCTTTTTAGGTATTCAGCGCAGCCAACAAGTATTGGCGCATTACGCACTCGCCCATCACTTAAGCGATAACAACGCACACCCAGAGCCTGAATTTATAGCCTACTGCGAACGCGCGTTAACAGGCGTGCTTGGCGCATCTTCCGCACAAGCATTAATACATACGGTATCGTCGGGTAAGCGTATGGCGTTTGAAGAAGTTGTAAACTTTTTTGACGAAACCACACAAGCGCTGCAATTTAATCAAAATCTGTTATTTACCTCACTCGAAAATTTAAGCCATGGTATTTCAGTTGTCGATAAAGATTTAAAGCTAGTAGCTTGGAATAAACGCTACAGCGAAATGTTCGGCTACCCTGAAGGATTTTTAGAAGTAGGCCAACCCATAGAAGATATTATTAGATACAACGCTAATCGAGGTGAATGTGGCCCTGGCGAAATAGAACGCCAAGTAGAAAAACGTGTGCAGCATTTAAAATACGGCAGCTCGCATCACTTTATTCGCCACCGTCGTAATGGCCAAGTATACGAAATGATTGGTAATCCGCTGCCCGATGGCGGATTTGTTACCAGCTTTTCAGATATTACCAATCACATAAGTACGCAAAATGCGCTTGAAGAAGTAAACATGGATCTTGAAAACCGCATAGAAGCGCGAACTCAAGAAGTGCAAACCATTAATAGAGACTTACAAGCTCAAATAGATAGCCGTGTACAAACCGAGCAAGCACTTACTTTAGCAAAACGAGAAGCAGAGCAAGCCAACGACAGTAAAACGCGCTTTTTAGCACTGGCGAGCCACGACATTTTACAGCCGTTAAACGCAGCACGTTTATACCTTGCTGCCATTGACGAAAAGCAACTCGACAGCACTAACCAAAACAGCTTTGAAAAATTAGGCGACAGTCTCGATTCAACCGTGCACTTAATGTCGGCACTACTTGAAATAGCCAAGCTAGAACAAGGCGCTATGACCCCAACCCCTCGCCACTTTTATATTGAAGATATTTTAGCGCCACTGCAAAGTGAATACGCTATTTTATCAAGTGATAAAGGCCTTAAGCTTAGTGTGCGTTCACACCAGCAAATTGTGCACAGCGATATAACCTATTTACGCCGAATTATTCAAAACTTGGTCTCTAATGCAGTTAAATACACCGATAATGGCCGTGTATTAATTGCTTGTAGAAACCGTAAACACAATTTACGAATAGAAGTATGGGATACAGGCCCTGGTATTAGCGAAGTAGAGCAAGCTAAAATATTTAACGACTTTTACCGTGTTGAGTCGGGCGATAACAAAGGCGTAGGCTTAGGATTAGGTGTTGTAAAACGTATGGCTGATTTATTAAGTTTGCCGCTTGATGTGCATTCTGAGCCTAATAAAGGTAGCCGTTTTAGTATTGAAGTACCTTATGGAGACGAGCAGTTTGTACAACAAAAAAGTACTACAAACAGCTTAATAGAAAACCGTGCAGCAATTAATATTGTTGCCGTAGACGACGACCCTGAAAACCTAGCAGCAATGGCAAGCTTACTTAAAAAGTGGCAAGCTAATTACACACTATTTGATAATGTAAATAATGTACTGGCGCACGCTAAAGAAAACGGTGCACCCGATGTTATTTTAATGGACTATCAATTAGGTAGTGATTGCGATGGGATAACGCTAATTAAAACCCTGCGCGAAATTTGGCAAAGCCAAGTACCCGCTATTTTAATTACCGCAGTGCGCGACACCGAGCTTAAACAAGAAACCAAAGCCGCTAATATTCATTATTTAAGTAAGCCAATTAAGCCTGGCAAACTAAAATCACTACTTAACCACAGTACTTAATTTCAGTAGCTGGCTTTAACAGGCATATAAAAGTAGGCTCTAACAATTGTTAGGGCCTACTTTAAAAAGTTTGAAATGTCGAACAACGATCGAAAACAATCAACATTACTCAATAAGGTGGCTTTTTAGCCTTATGAGCAAAGTAATATTTATACTTTTTTAAATAAAACGTCAGGGTTTACCATTGTTTTCATTTCAAGCACATTGCCATTTGGATCTTCAATAAAAAACGTTTCTTGTTCAAACTCATCACCAATAAAACGACGGTATGGTTTATCTAGGTATTCAATACCCGCATCTTCAATACGTTTTTTTAACCCGTTAAATTCATCTTCAGATAAGTGAATCCCAAAGTGAGGTACTGCTACAGCTCCCATATCTACATCATGGCGAACTGTTGGTAGGCGCTCAACGCTTTGGTGTAAGGTAAGTTCATTACCCCAAAAATCTATATCTACCCAGCGACCTTCTTCACTGTTGCCCGTTTTACAGCCTAGTACGTCACAATAAAACGCTTTAGCCACTTTTAAATTGCCAGCCGGAATAGCCAGATGTAAACAGTTAGACATAAATAACCCTTGGTTAACACTTTAATACATTAAATTATCGCCATTATACATAACTTGTGATTTATAGAACATTAACAGCGGCACTATTAAGCATATTTAATACCTAAAAGCCGTTTAAAAAACACGTTTTTAAAGTTTGTAATTACTTATAACATTTATTTGTTAGAGAGTATTAGAAAGCGCAAAAGGATTAGTTTAAAATGCGCCGCTATGATTAAATTCTTATTTTTAAAATTCATCACTTTCTTTTTAGGCTTTGTAGCTTGCTTTGCTATGCACACTACTTTTGCATTACCTTTAGTGATTTCTGCTGCGCTAACGGGGCTTATTGGCTCGTTTATTCCTTTTCCTGCACATTATAAAAACCATCCGTATGCTGCAATTTATGCTGGTAGCTTTGCAGGTATGTGTTCAACTCATTTAATTACCAGTTACTGGGAAATTGCTATTATTTCGCTTATTGGCTCAAGTTTGTATGTGCTTACTATTAATATGTTTACAGGTTTTGGTGGCAAGCTTGGCAGTGTAGCTTTTGCAAGCGTGGCACTTTTTGTATTAGCCAAAGGAATTGTATTATGAGTATTGAATATCCATTACTTGTACTGCTTGGAGCTTTTTTAACATTTTATTTAGCTAAACATAGCCGCTTTGATGGTATAAGAGCATCATCTTCACTGTCTATTATTGCTTATTTAATTTTTAGCGCCTTAAATTTAAACCCCGATTTATACGCAATTGTATTTTTTGGCGGCACATTCATAGGTATGAGCGCCCCACATCGATTTGGTATTTATACTGTAGCAAGCTCATCTATTTTGTTTTCAGTATTATTTGAATTCCTTGTACCAAAACTTGACGGTTATGGCGGTGCATTGGGTATTAGTGCGTTTTTATCTGTATGCATTTGCCATACTTGTATTTTATTAGGCGCCCCAAGAAGTAAAAAACCGCCACCAGTTCAATAAAAAGTGAAATTAGGCTAATTTTCATCCTGACATTAACTTTAATATATTTAAAAATTAGAGTGTAAAATATTCATATTTTAGCCTGTTCCTTTTCTCTGCAAGTCTGCTAAAATCTTCCGTGAACTTTATTTACTCTAAATAAAGACAATCATATACGGATTTATGAAAATGAAAAAACTAATCGCAGTAGCAGCTCTATCTTTACTTCCTTTCTCAAACGCAATGGCTGACCAAGATATTGGTTGTGGTCTTGGTTCTATGTTATTTGCTGGTCAGCAAGGTAAAGGCGTTAAAATTTTAGGCGCTACAACAAATGGTACATCTGGTAACCAAACTTTTGGTATCACTTTTGGTACTCTTGGTTGTGATGGTACTGGTACAGTAACTTCTTCAGAAAAAATCGCTTTATTCATTGACGGTAACATGGAGCAACTTGCTCGTGATATGTCAAAAGGTGAAGGCGAAACTTTAGCTACTCTAGCTGAAGCTTGGGGTGTTGCAGATCAAGATAAAGCAGCGTTCAATAAGCTTGCTCAAGCACAGTTTTCTTCAGTATTTACTTCTGAAAACGTGACTTCACAAACAGTTTTAGAAAACCTAAACACTGTTCTTGCAAGTAACGCACAACTTGCTTCTTATACTCTTTCTTAATCAGCTAAATTAGCCGGTTTTATACGTATAAATAAAGCCGCTGGAGTATTTCTCTAGCGGCTTTTGTAATTTAGTGATTATGAAAAAAATATTATTTGGTTTACTGCTCGCACTTTTTAGTACTTACTCAAACGCTCAAAGTATTGAAACAAATACATTAGCAACACACCCTTACTGGCTTAAATTAGGTCACTACCGCTTGGCCACATTAGGTGATTGGAAAAGTGAAGTAGACAGTGCTGAGTTTTTTTTATCTCCTTCAGGTAAAACAAGCCCATATGACGAACTAAAAGCCACTATAGCCGCATTTAGTGGTAAAAATACTCACCCAAAAACAGCACAATATCGTTGTCAGTTTCCTGCACGTTATAAATGGCTAAAAACAAAAGTTAAAAATAACTGGCCCGAACTTAATTGCCCAGAACTACAGGCGTGGCAAAAAATAATAAACCCTAAAGGGGTTACGTTAGTTTTTCCAACTGCATTTATGAATAGCCCATCATCAATGTTTGGCCACACTTTACTTCGTATTGATGCAAAAGATCAGACTCGCCATAAAGAGTTGCTCGCATTCGCCGTTAATTTTGCAGCAGAGCCAGACGGCTCAGATAACGCAGCTATGTATGCACTAAAAGGCTTGATTGGCAGCTACCCAGGTAAGTTTTCGCTTATGCCGTACTATAAAAAAGTACGCGAATATAATGATTTAGAATCTCGTGATATTTGGGAATACAAACTTAATTTATCAGAGCTACAGGTAGAGCTTATTTTATTGCACTTGTGGGAGCTACAATTAGCTACATTCGATTACTTTTTTATTGATGAAAACTGCTCTTACCAATTACTTGCATTATTACAACTTGCACAAGAGGACCTTGATTTAACATCGTCATTTAATATGCAAGCTATTCCATCAGATACCGTTGCAGTACTAAGAAATAACAACTTATTACAAACACCTAATTACCGCCCTGCTTTTGGCACTAAGCTATACCATTACTCTACTCAAATGACTGACGAACAACTTGATGATGCAAGAGAGTTAATGCAAGGTGGCTCTCTCAATACTCGTAATTACTCACAGTCGCAATTAGTCGCTATATTAGAAATGGCGTATGAATGGTTAAATTTTGAATTTTACGATAAAGCATTAAATCGTAAAGAAATTGCCCCGCGACTAACTAAGCTACTCCTAATGCGCAGCAAATATAATGTAGCTTCGCCATTTACTAAGCCAAACCGCCCTATTGCTTCCCCAGAGCAAGGTCATGGTTCTTCTAAAGTATCGCTAGGTAGGGTACAAAATAATAACCAAGCAAACCTTACAAATTTTGGTTATAGGCTTGCGTATCATGACTTACTAGATAGGCCTGAAGGTTTTATAGCGGGTGCACAAATTAGTTTTTTTGATTTGGAAGCCGCTATTACTGACGAAGGAAATGCAGATATTGAACATTTTTACTTATTAGATGCTATGTCGCTTGCACCCGATAACCGCGTATTTGATAGCTGGTCGTGGAACTTTAAAATGGGCTTTGACCGACAACCAAGTGACAATAAACGTTTAGGCCGCTTTTTTACAAAAGGAGGTTATGGTAAATCTTATGGCGATCCTAATAATGTACACGGCTATATTCTTGGTCAATTTGAGCTAAATACAGGCGATATAACCGACCAACTTAGTACAGGAATAGGCAGCGAAGCCGGTGTAATTTGGCAAATAAACAATAACCATAAACTCGCTTTAACTGGCAATATATTATGGCTAACTGATAACGCAGCAAGTAAGCACAGCGAAATAGCTATAACATGGAATTACGCTGTTTCTCGCAATGTATCGCTGCGCAGCAAAGTACAGCATGCTCAATGGCATAGCCATAATTCATCAATGAGTTTAGCTATGCAGTTTTACTTTTAACTTTCTCAATATTATTTATATTTAATGCTACTTGTAGGGTAGCCAAATAGCACTCTACATTTAGCTTTTATTCCCGATGCCTTATAAACACTTTTCAATAAGTGCTCCCACTGATGAAACGTAATAACGACTGGGTTATTGCTATTAAGCTGCCCTATAATGCCGTATTTACAAGGCTTTGATTTATCTTCTTCTACAAAGGTGCCAAATAACTTATCCCAAATAATAAGTACACCAGCAAAGTTTTTATCAAGGTAGCCTGCATTTATTGCGTGATGAACTCGATGATGCGAAGGCGTATTAAATACTTTTTCAAACCAGCCTAACTTACCCACTATTTGAGTATGTACAAAAAATTGATACGCTAAATTTAATGCAACCACGCTAAATACTGTTAGCGGTTCAAATCCAATTAAAATCATAGGTAGCCAAAACACCCACATACCGGCTACGGGGTACATTAAGCTTTGCCTAAATGCGGTGGTGAAATTCATTTTAGTTGAGCTGTGGTGAACCACATGCGCGGCCCACAGCCAATGAACATGATGCGATGCTTTATGAAACCAATAATATAAAAAATCTTGTAGTAAAAATGCAAATGCAATACTTAACACACTCACTTCAATATCAAACAATCTATAGTCATACAACCAATTAAATAAAGGCATTAACAGCAGTAACACAATAGCATCTGCGCCTTGGTGTAATAGCGCTAACACTGTATTTGCTAGGCTATCTTTTATGTCGTAATAGCACTTAAACTTAATAAACTCACAGCAAACAAATATCAAAAATAACGGGCTAAGAGCGAGCAAAATAATTTCTGAGTTCATACTTTACCCGCCAAAAAATAATTATTTAAATTGTTTAACGCTTGGGTTATATCTTTTGTAATAACATATTTAAGTAATGCATTTGGCATCCACCATGGAGCTGAGCAGCTTATGCAATAGTTAAGTTCGGTAACTAAAGTATTGATGTCTTTATTTGCACTGAGGTATATGTCGCCTCGATGATTAGCTACTGGTTTATCGCCTACTATTTGGTAACTGATCTGATTTTGATCGGCACTGATTATTTGCTCTGAAAAAGTTATTTTACCTATTTTCACTTGCCTAACAGATCCTTTTCCGCCTTCTATTTGCCCTTCGTCTTGTGCTTGTAGCAGCGTAAATTTGGCATTAAAAAATCGATGCAACTGTTGATGATCCAATAGTGTGCTTATTATTTGCTTTGGCTGTGCATTAAGCGTTTGTTTAATTGTTATAAGTATCATTTTTACAGCAAGAGGTTATTAGGCATTCAACTAGCATATAAAAATTTAACGTGGCAAACTTGCTAATACACGACTATTTTTTAGCTTTAGATGACAAATGCACACATTAGCTGATCATTACTTTTCAAGTATTCTTGATTACTTACAAGCGCAAGGCATTAGTACTAAAACGGCTTTGCACGCTATTAGCTTTGACGAATTTAGTAATCAGCGTACCCATCAATTAGCGCCGCGTATTAGTTTAAATAGTTACAATGCCTTATTAGTTTATGGCAAAAAAACACTTAACGATCCTCTTTTTGGTTTTACCCTAGGTCAGCAAATTCGCACTGCTGACTACGGCGTTTTAGGTTACTTAATTGAATCAAGCGATAACTTAAGCAGTGCCATTAAAGCATTGTTAAGCTACGACAGCTTGGTGGCTGATATTGGTAAAGCCAAGTTTGAACTAAATACTGATACAGCAACTATTCGTTGGGTTGCTCACCAAAGTTGTAATGAGCATGTTGTTTTACGAAACATGACCGCGTGGGTAAGTGTTATTCGCCAGTTAATAAATTTAACGCTTTCGCCAAGTAGTATTAGTTTCACTTATAATTGGTTGCCATCGCAAAGGCGCGCCCTTGAATCATGGTTTAAATGCCCTGTAAAAAGCAGTGCTGAATATAATCAAATTAGCTTTCCGAGCGATTATTTGACGCTGCCCTTTAAAACCGATAACGCCATTATTAATTCTACTTTTAAGCAATTGTCAGAGCAGCAACTCTCTAACTTTAAAAGCCAGCAGTGTATTGACGATAAAGTTAATCAGTTACTTACAGCTAAAACTACTTTGCAAAACTGCAACCTAATAGGCATAGCTGATGCGCTTAATTTAACACCCCGAACGCTACAACGACGCTTAAAACAGCAAGATTTAACCTTTGTTCAGTTACTTGAAAAAGAACGAAAAAAACGTGCAGATACTTTAATAGGCAATATACCTTTAATAGAACTGACAGATATCTTAGGCTTTCAAGATCAAAGTTCGTTTAATCGTGCTTTTTATCGATGGTATGGCCATTCTCCGAGTAAATATTTAAATGAAAAAACTTAATATTTAAGTGACTTAAGTTATTTGCTTACATTATTACGGCCATTTTTCTTAGCTCTATATAAAGCTAAATCAGCATTTTTTAAGGCTTGATCAAAAGTTTGCTTAGGCTCTCTTTGTGCTACACCGATAGAAACAGTAACATTAACTGTTTTATAGTCACTGGGCTTTTTTGATTTTCTGGAATTTTTGTCAGTCCGTTTAGGATTTCGTATAACCATGTCATAGGTTGCAATACTTTCCCTCAAGGCATCTAATTCAGGGATTGCTTGCTCTATAGATTTACGAGGAAATACTACCGTAAACTCCTCTCCCCCATAGCGATAAATTTTACCACCACCTTTTACACCTGCCATTTTTGCTGCAACTAATTTTAGTACTTGATCACCAATGTCATGTCCGTAAGTATCATTGAACTTTTTAAAATGATCGATATCAAGCATAGCAACTGTGTATTTTCTTCCTAAAGACAATGCGAGTTGGTTTAAAGCTCGACGTGTAGGAAGGCTCGTTAAATCGTCTCTGTATGCTAAATAATATGAATCTGTACTTACCGCCAACAAATATATAGATGACATGGCAACCGCAATAACAGACCAAGGTAATGTAATTACATGAAGTTGATTTAAATACCAAACAACAAAAGTTACTAGTAATATCGTTTGTGTTAAGTCATGATTTCGTAAGCTTCGCCATAATAATACAATTCCAATTACTCTTAATGGCAAAAAAATTGGGATATATGGCGTTATCTGTTTCCATGTTTCAGTGTTAGGAAATAACTCTATAAAACTACCACTTACTTTAAGCCAAGCAAACGTAATCCCACCACAAAAAACAATAAGTACGACACGAGTAAGGGTGTGTACTGAGAAGATAGCCCTATCTTTCATGAATGCAAGCAGCAGTAATAAACTTGCTCCGCATAAAAGTAGCCACTGGGAGTTACCAACCAACCATTTAGACCACGTAAAAGTAGAGTGCTCACTTATTAAATATAGTCCCCATAATAAACACAAAATAGCAATGCGACTTCGATTAAACTGAGTTGCAAATACAGCTGTAATAATAAGTAAGGGAAATACTAAATAATTTATAATTGTTAGTTTGTCTTGCCATAAAGCCTCAAAGTGTATTAAACCAAAAAAAAGACCTGAAATACCAAGAGCGCTTAAAAAAGTAGACTTAATCCCTTTAAAATCCAACAACTGAAACTCCAACAACACTAACCGAAAAATAGATACATTATTGTATTGATATGAATATTTTTTTCTACTTTTATATTAAACTAAAAACAAAAACACATACTTTAGGATTTGATTTTGAAGAAAAAATTATGATATTTCTAAATTTTATTAAGAGTAATTTCATACTTAGTTTAAATTTCGAACATGGCCCGGTTTTCTCTACGCACTCATAAAATAAAAAATGACGGGCCGTTCACATAACCCAATAAACTATAAGCGCCAATTAGCAGCATTAGCTACTTGCAAAAACTTCAATATTAGTTATTCACGGCAGTGACTATTTAATTACTTTTATTAACTCTAAAAGCAAACTACAAAACTAAAAACAACCCAAGGAACAAGCTATATCTTTG
Source organism: Pseudoalteromonas sp. SWXJ133 (assembly GCF_015864365.1). Classification (NCBI taxonomy): domain Bacteria; kingdom Pseudomonadati; phylum Pseudomonadota; class Gammaproteobacteria; order Alteromonadales; family Pseudoalteromonadaceae; genus Pseudoalteromonas; species Pseudoalteromonas sp. SWXJ133. The sequence goes on along the minus strand of NZ_JADYXJ010000018.1, from coordinate 25,000 downwards.
TTCCTAAGCTCACGCTAAACATGAGTAAGTGGATAGCCAAGCATGTAAAAACTCATACCGAAAACACTTTCATAAAAACCGTAAAACAACACACCAAGAAAATTGGTATAACAAAAATACAATTAAAAAATAATTAAAATCACTAATTGGTAAGTTTTAATTGTTAAATTGGTATGCTAGATTGAGATTGAGCGATGCCAGAACCGTACAATTTTTACTTCATCACACAGAGACAATAATGACAAAAAATACATCTAAATTTAAACTTACGGCTCTAGCCGTTATCACGCCTTTATTTTTTACAGCTTGTACAAGTACTCCAAGTAATAATCAGCAAAGCAATGCGCCAGTACCTGCAACTAAATTTGATTTATCTCACTGGAAAATAAATGTACCAGTAGATTTAAACAACGACGGTAAAATTGATGAAATAGATGTAGCAGAAATTCAGACTTACGCACATCCTGATTTTTTCTATCTTGATGAAAAAGGCTACATGGTATTTACCTCCCCTAATAAAGCACTTACAAGCGCTAACTCTACCAATACCCGTAGCGAATTGAGACAAATGATCCGGGGATCAAATACTAAAATTAAAACAAATAACCCGGGTAATAACTTTGCGTTGACTGCTCATCCTTTAGCTGAAAAGTTTGGTGCTGAAGGCGGAAAAATGCAGGCTACATTAAAAGTAGACCATGTTGCATTAAGAGCTAAAAACTCAGATAGAGATGCTGCATTTTCTGTTGTAGTTGGGCAAATACATGCAGAAAAGAACAAAGCTCTTGTCGCAGAAAATTCTGGATTTGGCTGGGGTAATGAACCACTTAAAATATACTATAAGAAATGGCCAAACCATAAAACAGGCTCTGTATTTTGGAACTACGAGCGAAACTTACCAAAAGCAGATCCTGACCGTACAGACATTGCTTACCCTGTATGGGGTAACACATGGGAAAATCCTAATGAACCTGGTTCTGAAGGTATTGCGTTAGGTGAAGATTTTAGCTACACAGTAAATGTATATAAAAATACAATGTATCTAACGTTCACTGCAGAAGGTAAGCCAGACGTAAATTACTCGATAAATCTTGCTAATAACGTTGATGCTTATGGCAAAGTAGACAAAAAAGATCATCCCCTTGGTTATGCTGGTGATTCTAATTACTTCAAAGCCGGTGCATACAATCAATGTAGTACCAAAGACGCCCCAGGTCGTTGGTATGCCGCATGTTTAGGTACTGGCGATTGGACTACAGATAAACAAAATGGCGATTACGCTCAAGTAAGCTTTAGTAAACTAGAATTAAGCCCAGCGACTAAGCCAACAAAATAACTAGGCTAGTACAGCCTCAGATAAGTAATTTTTTAGTGATGTAAACAGTGGCGTTGGTAGATTATTAATATCGCACCAGCGCCACTTTAAACATTTATTAGGCTCTTTAAGTTCAGGCTCTCCGCCTTCAAAGTCAGCTTTTACATACAACGTAATATAGTGTTTGTTCTCTGCTGTAAAAATATCATTGGTAAAATCAAGCTTAGTAATTTTACTTACCTTTAAACCTGTTTCTTCAAACACTTCTCGTATTGCACATTGCTCAACACTTTCACCAAACTCTAAATGTCCACCAGGTGTTGCCCATGTATTAGCACCATGCGCGCCAATGCGCTCACCTAGTAAAATTGTGTTTTGATGCTTTATGATAACCGCAACCCCTACTCTTACTACGTTACTCATATCGTGTTTTCTCTTGTTTTTACTGCCCGCCATGCTGAACCACACGCTTTGTATTGTCAATTTTGTATTTTTAAAACCAGTGTATTGATTAACTTTTAGCCGACCAAGGTCGAATAGCTTGCTTGCTAAAAAAAGCCTACATTTTGTAAGGTCTCTCACACACAAATTTAGTTTCAGGAGCCTTACATGTCAGGCGAATATCAACAGCAATATAATGCCTTTAAGCAAAACCCAGCCCAATTTTGGCTCGAACAAAGTAAAAATATTCCGTGGTACAAAGCTCCCACAAAAGCATACACACAAGACGACGATGGGCTTTCCCATTGGTTTAGCGACGGGCAATTAAACACCAGTTTTTTAGCACTAGACCAACACGTTATTGCCGGATTTGGCGAGCAAACTGCACTTATTTACGACTCTCCAGTCACTAATACAAAGCAAACTTATAGCTACTCACAACTACAACAAGAAGTTGCTAAATTTGCAGGCGTAATACAATCGTTAGGTGTTACAAAAGGCGATCGCGTTGTTATTTATATGCCAATGATCCCACAAGCGGTTATTGGTATGTTGGCGTGTGCTCGCCTTGGTGCTATTCATTCTGTGGTATTTGGTGGGTTTGCTGCACACGAATTAGCTGTACGCATTGATGATGCCAAGCCCAAGCTTATACTTAGCGCCTCATGCGGTGTTGAAGTAAACAGCGTTATTGAATACAAACCACTTATTGATAACGCAATAGACTTAGCTACGCACAAAGTAGAACACTGCGTTATTTATCAGCGTCCACAAGTAACCGCCACTCTTAAGCCTAAACGAGACATAGATTGGACTCAGGCAATGCAAACAGCTGCAATCGCAGATCCGGTGCCTGTAAATGGTAACGATCCGCTTTATATTTTATATACCTCAGGCACGACAGGCACACCCAAAGGCGTAGTGCGCGAAAATGGTGGTCACGCAGTGGCAATGCAGTACAGCATGGCAACCGTTTATGGTATGAAGCCCGGCGACGTATTTTGGGCAGCGTCTGACATTGGCTGGGTAGTTGGGCACTCTTATATAGTTTACGCGCCGCTAATGTATCGCTGCGCGACCGTATTATATGAAGGTAAACCGGTTAAAACCCCCGACGCCAGTGCATTTTGGCGCGTGGTTGAAGAATATAAAGTAAATGCATTATTTAGTGCCCCCACCGCCTTTAGAGCAATTAAAAAAGAAGATCCAAATGCCGATGGTTTTAATCAATACGATACCTCAAGCTTAAAACGTTTATTTTTAGCTGGCGAGCGGTTAGATCCTCCCACTTATGAGTGGCTTAAAGAAAAAACCAAACTGCCAGTGCTCGATCATTGGTGGCAAACCGAAACTGGCTGGGCTATTGCTTGTAACCCTGTAGGGCTTGAGTACTTAGCAACAAAACCTGGCAGCTCTACCGTGCCTACTCCAGGTTTTGACGTGCGAATATTAGATATGGATGGCAATGAATGCGCAGCTAACGAGCAAGGCGCCGTGGTAATTAAACTGCCACTTCCACCGGGTTGCCTACCAACAATTTGGCAAGATACCCCGCGCTTTAAAGCAAGCTACCTAAATGAATACGAAGGTTATTATTTATCTGGCGATGGTGGTTATATTGATGAAGACGGCTACCTATTTATTATGGGCAGAACCGACGACGTTATAAATGTAGCAGGGCATAGGCTTTCTACTGGCGAAATGGAAGAGATAGTAGCCGCGCACCCTGCTGTTGCCGAATGCGCTGTTTTTGGTGTGAACGATCCCCTAAAAGGGCAACTCCCTATGGGAATGATCGTGCTCAAAAATGATTTTATAGGCTCAAGTACCGACGTAGAGCAAGCGCTTGTTTTAAGTGTTCGTAATCAAATTGGCGCGATTGCGTGTCTTAAAAATATAGTTAGCGTAGATAGGTTGCCCAAAACCCGCTCGGGTAAAATACTGCGTAAAAATTTACGTCAACTAGTTGATGGCGAAGAGCTACAAATACCTTCAACCATAGATGATGCAAGTATCTTTGAAGAAATAAACCAACAACTAACACAAAGATAAACCCAACCAACCTATCTAAAGCCATTTTTATAATGGCTTTTTATTTCATCCTCATATTTGATCCTTTTACTTAGGTTTAGGCTTAGGTTTAAGTTTTAAGTTTTAAGTTTTAATTTAACTAGCAACTGAAATTTTTTACAGCTTTATGCTTTCTTCTTTTAATAGCGTTATTAATTTAATCAATTTTAAAAGGAATGGTGTATGCCCCGCTTGCTACAAAAACTATTAACTACAGCCTTATTATTTATAGGCTTTGCCACACAAGCCTATGAAATAGAAGACTTAGGGGACGGCTTACACCGCTTTATAGACGACAGACACCGCTCAGTATTTTTAATCACTCCTGAGGGCGCAATTGTTACCGACCCACTTAATAAAAAAGCCGCCACCTGGTTAAGTGAGCAAATTAAAACCCGCTTTAACGTACCGGTAAAGTATGTAATTTATAGCCATAATCACAGCGATCATATTTACGGCGCTGAGGTATTTAAAAGCCCGCACACCACGTTTGTAGCGCATAAACTCGCTGCGCAAGATATTAAAAACACAAAAATGAAAACGGTAATGCCCAGCCTTGCTTTTGATGACGAGCTACTACTTACTCTTGGTGATTCAACAGTAAAGCTTAACTACCATGGTCCAAACGATGGTCGTGGTTCGGTTAGTATATTATTCGAAAAGCAAAAAACGTTGTTTGTGGTTGATTGGATTGTTATTGGTAGAATGCCGTGGCAAAAACTGTGGAGTTACGATATTCAAGGCATGATTAACTCAACCCAAGCGGTATTCAAATACGACTTTAATACTTTTGTAGGCGGACATGCCGATATGGGTAATAAAGCCGATGTAGCACGTTACTTAAGTTATTTAGAGCTTTTGTATAGCCAAGTAACAGCAGGCGTTTTAGCCGGTAATACGCTTGACGAAATTAAACAAAATGTAAAATTAGACCAATTTAGTGACTTTAAACAGTTTGATGCATGGTTACCACTTAACATAGAAGGCGTGTACGAGCGTTTAATGGAAGAGTCTGGTATGGGTTGGCGCAGCGATTTATAAGCTTGAACTCAGCGGACTAAGCTCTGAGCTCTAAACTCAATATTATAAGCATTGGTATTGGCGTATTTAACGCAGTACCAATGTACCTATTAATTAGTTAAATGATATCAAAAGCCATATAAACCACCTTTACAATATCCTTACGTTTGCTTACAGCACTATACAAAAAAAAGTTTATCCTAGGCTTTGTATTAAGCTACATAGGACTAATAAACATGAACTTATCTTTAAAAATAGTTTTAGTAATGACGACCGCGCTTATTATGAGCGGCTGCACTGTATATCAACATGGTCCCAGTGCGCATAAACCACATAAAAAAGCAGTTAAAGTAGTTACGCCTGTTTTAGTAACTGAGCACAACTCTCCAAACATTATTATCGTAAAAGCCAAGCCCACAAAACAAGCCTGCACTAAACACGATGATCATTGGCATTGCAAGGCTCGTTAACAGATACTTTGCTAAATAAATCACTAAGTTTCTATATTCTCAGCGTTAAATTAAATATTTTTGAATATAAAAAACCGCGCTAAAGCTTTTTTAAAAGTGCCTTAGTGCGGTTTTTATATTTCAAATCCAAGTAACCTAAACTCTGGATAATAAATCTATCTCAAGCAGCTATTTTCAGCGATAACTGCGTTGAATTTACTTGCAATAGACCAGCTATTGACGCGTAAATTCGCCTTGTTTTCACTGAAAATTTCTGGCTAGAGAATATAAATTTAAATATCACTATGATTCAATATGTTAGTAAATCTCTTAACCAGAGTTCAGGTTAAGTATTAAAAAAAGCGTATTAACTAAAATCGACCACCACTTCATAACGCCCAGGCATGTCGTTTACTTCGTATACCCAACCGTGTCGTTTTATTATTTTTTCGCTTAACTCCAACCCTAAACCGTAGCCAATATTGGCAGGCTTGTTTGTGTTATTAGTCGCGTGTGACGTATCAGTTTGTTCGCTGCTATTTACTATAATCACACGGCTGCCCTGCTGAGTAATTCGCACTTGCCCTTGTTGCGTATGCTGATACGCATTACGTATTAAGTTAGTAAGCACAATGTGGCATGCAGTGGCTTCGGTATTAATAGTCGTATTTTGGTTATCGGTATTTATAAGTACATCAACTTGTTTTGAATTGAGTAAATAGTCGAGTTCGTTACCCAAGGTCGTTATTTTTTCGGCTAGGTTTACAGGCTCTGGTGAACTTTGCTGGTCGTCATTTCTGCTAAGCCACAATAACGTCTCGGTTAAATCGCTCATGGTTAAACCGGCGCGCTCTATTCGCTGCAGTGTAAGGTGTTGTTTATCGCTTAAAGGTGCTTTTTCGCTTAAACGGTTAAGTAACTCAACGTTGCTGCGAATAACCGAAATTGGTGTACGTAACTCGTGGCTCGCATAACTTAAAAAGCGCTGTTCTCGCTCAAGGCTGTCGTGAGCTGAAAGTAAGCTACTGCGTATTAACGTTGCCAAGGTATTTAGTTCGTTATAGGTAAAATCGGGCGGCGTGTTTTGTAAATTCTTTTGATTTAACGACTTAGCCCAACCACGTAGTGACTCTACTGGCTTGGCTATTTTTTTCATTACCATAAACAAAAAGAAGGTAAATAAGGCAATGGCTGCAAAACCAGTAATGGCTATCAATGTCATGCGGTGTATTGGTTTTACACTTCCCATTCTTTTAGGGCGATTTTTTTCAAGCATAATGCGCGATATATAACGCGCCTCGCCATTTGGGTTTTGATAGTAAACAACAAAAAACAAGTCTGCAGGCATGGTAAACAACGAGGTATTATCTTTCACTTTTTGTAGTACACCGGCTTCATTTGGCGCTACTTCAAATTTTTGCTGTATTATTTCTGGCATGTCTTCCCAACGGCTCGCCACATTAAATCCAACAATATTTTTTAGCTGCCCATCTTCAATCTCAGTGGTTTGCGAAAGCTCAAACATAACTCCGTTTAACCCTCGGTCTAAGCCATCAATAAAATAATTAACACTTAAAAACGAAAAGCCAATTGCCATTAATGAACTTAAAAGCACCACGGTGGCAAAAAAATACAACCTCAGGCTGGGTCTAATTTTCATGCTTGTGTCTCATTTTTTAATTTTAGCGCAAACCCTACACTGGGTATTGTTTCAAGTACGGCTTGGCAATGCGCTTGCTCTAGCTGTTTGCGCAAATGATGAATATGCACTTTTAAGCTATTGCTGTCTGGCTGATCGTCGCCCCATATTGCTTGCATAATTACCTGTCGGGTTACCGGTTTTTGCTGCTCTCGTACAAGCACTTCTAATAACTTAAAAGTAATGGGTGATAACTTTAAACTGTGCTCTGCCACTGTTGCTGTATGCGCGGTTAAATTAAGTGTTAAGTTAGCAAATGTAAGTCGCTTTACCTCTCCACTTTTACGCTTTGCTAATACTTGAACCCGCGCTACTAGCTCTTTCATAGCAAATGGTTTTACTAAATAGTCGTCACTACCGGCTGCAAACCCCTCAAGCTTATTGTCGAGGCTATCGCGCGCTGTCAGCATTAATACTGGTATATCAATGCCTTGCTCACGCAATGTTTTACACATGGTTAAACCGTCCATTTTGGGCATGTTTACATCTAATATAATCATTTGATATTGATTACGTTCTATTAAATTTAAACCCATTACGCCATTGCTTGCATGGTCACACTCTATTGACTCAATTTCGAGATAATCAACAATGGTGGTTGCCAAGTCTATGTCGTCTTCAACCAGTAGTACGTTTATCATTAAGAGGCTGTTTCCTGCGTTTTATTTTTAGCACCTAGCGATTTTAGCACAGCATCAATACCGCGTTTAGCATCGGTTTGAATCATCAATAATGCCGGTATAAGTATTAAGGTAATAACCGTAGCAAACAAAATACCGTAGCCAAGTGATGCCGCAGCAGGAATTAAAAACTGTGCCTGCATTGAGGTTTCGCTAAGTAGCGGCACTAAGCCTGCGTAAGTTGTAATTGAGGTAAGTAATACCGCACGCAAACGACTCGTACACGACTCAACTATGGCATCGTGTGTGCTCATGCCCTCTTCTTTTACTAGTTCGTTAAAGCGTGAAACAAGTAATAGGCTGTCGTTTACAACTACGCCACTGAGCGCCAAAATACCATTTAATGACAATATACTAATGGTTAAGTCGTTCCACCAATGTCCTAAAATAGCGCCCACAATGCCAAACGGAATTGCCACCATGATTAGTACTGGTTGAATGTACGATTTAAGCGGAATAGCCAGCAACACGTAAATAACTAATAAAGCCGCTACAAACATAGTACTCATTGAGCTGGTGGTTTCGCTTTGTTGCTCTGCCTCTCCTGCAAAATACACACTTAAGTTAGGAAATTGCTGTGTTAACTCAGGAATTAAGTCGCGCTTTAAATTAGCAACTAACTCGTTTGGAGCAATCACGTTTTTATCTACTTGTGCGCTTAAATAAATTGCACGTAGTCCATCAATGCGGGTTATTTCATCTTGCTGATATTCACTGCTTACTGTGGCTACGTTTACTAGCGGTACAACGGTGCCATCAGGCAGGCGAATACGCGACTGCATTATATCCGCAGGTGTTTTACGAGCATCTTCTGGGTAGCGTACACGCACTTTAACTTCGTCTTTATTACGTTGGTAGCGCTGTACAACTGCACCACCAAAGGCTTGAAGTACTTGCTTTGATAAACTGGCTGTATCCATTCCAAGTGCACGCCCTTGTGCATTTAGGGTAAATTTAAGCTGTGGCTGACCTGGGTTTAAGTTGTCGTCTATTCCGTTAACGCCTGCGGTATTTTGTAAGCGCTCCTTAAATAGTGCGCCCGCCGCCATTACGGTTTCGTCGTCCCACGCTTTAAGCTCAACTTTAAAGTTATCGACCATTTTACGCGTGGCTAATATTTGTAATTTTTTACTGCCCTCAAGGCTACCTGCTACGCGCTGCCACTCTTGAGCAAATTCGCTTGCTGTAAAAGCGCCTTCGTTTAATAGCTCAACGCTTACTTCACCGCTGGTGTCGCTACTACTAATGACTTGTAGGCTGGTTATTTCGCTTTTGTCAGAGCTCAACTTGGTCATTAAGTTTTGCTCTGCTTGTAATGCACTTTGCTCAAGCGTTAGTAAATTTGTGTTTGTTTGCCCATAAGCAGCGTCGTTTTGCATAACTAAATCGGCTGTTACGGTGTCGCCTGCAATACTTGGGAAGAAACCAACCTTTACTGTGCCTGTCATTGGCATGCCAATAACTAATATAAAAAAGGCGATAAACGCAGCGACTACGGCGTATCTAAAGCGCAGTGAAAATTCAATAACCTTGCAGTAAATGTTTTTACTAAACCAGTTTAAGCCACTATCAGCACCATGTTGTATTTTTGACCACAGACCTCCTAAGCCTTTTTTAACTTGGCGTTTAGTACTAATGTGGGCTAAATGCGATGGTAAAATAAGTTTTGATTCAACAACCGAAAGCAGTAAACAAATGGTCACTACGGTAGCAAATTGAGAGTAAATTTTACCTAAGTTGCCTGACACATTCGAAAGCGCCACAAACGCGGCAACGGTGGTTAACACCCCAAATATTGTTGGCACAGCAACCTTCATGGTGCCTAAAACCGTATTATTTAGTGTATCGCCATGCTTTTTACGTGTGGTGTAAATACTCTCGCCTACAACAACGGCATCGTCTACCACTATGCCCAGCGCCATAATAAAGCCAAAGGTGGTCATTTCGTTTATGGTCAGTGCGGTGTAGCCATCGGTCATAAAATAAAGGGTGCCAAAAAATACAAACGGCAAGCCACCAGCCACCCACAGCGCTACGCGTACGTTTAAAAATATGGCAAGTATTACAAACACCATAATTATACCGGTCACGGCATTTTTAGTAAGTAGCGATAAACGTTCGGTGATCATGGTGCTTTTGTCGTGCCAGCTTTCAAGCTCTACATTTTGGGGTAATAAACCGCTTTCGTGCCATTTATCTATTACGCTATTAGCTTGCTCAACAATGGTAGTTATATCGCTGCTATCGCCCATTAAAATTTCAACGCCTACGGCATTTTGTTGGTTATAACGGCTTAATGAGTTGCTATCTTCGGCAAATGAGTCGGTAACGGTTGCTACATCGCCTAACTTAATTTGTGTACCTGATGCAGTACTCAACAATACAATATTGGCAAAGTCGCGCTGCCAGTAAGCTTGATCGGCGGCTTTTAAGCGTATAATTTTACTGCTATCGCGCAAACTAGTCGAAAGCGGGCTTGATGACTCATTATTAATGACCTCGCTTATATCGCTAATACTTAAGCCATAGGCTTGGAGTTTACCTTCGTCGATTTCTATGGACATCATCGGGTCAATCACACCCGACTGCGCTACGTCGCTAATGCCTGATTGCGCTAATAAATCGGCTTTAAGTTTTTCGCCCAGGTTTTGTAATATATGGCGATCGGCATCCCCAAAAAGTTGCAGCGTTAATGCATGATCTTGCCTACGGGCTTTATCAATAACAGGTTGCTCGGCATCTGCCGGAAAGTTATTAATAGCGTCAACTTGGTTTTTAACGTCAACAAGTAACTCATCGAGTGAGTAATCAGTACTTTTTTCAATGCTTACATGGCTGCCGCTAGCATCGGATGTAGAGGTAATACGTTTAATACCCGATACGGTTTCGAGCGCTTCTTCAATTTTTAACGCTATTCCTTCTTCGGCTTGCAATGCATCGCCACTGTCATAAACCACCGATACCGAAATAGTATCTGGCTCTAAACTCGGAAATGCCTCTTTACGTAAAGTCGTAAGCGACATAATACCCATTACAATCACACTAACTAACAATAAGTTAGCGGCAACAGAGTTATTTGCAAACCAGTTAATAATACCGTGCAGCGGGTTATTATTACTGGGTGATTGAGGTGCTTGATGAGGGCTCATTATTGTATCTCCTCAACAATTGGATTTACTTTCATATCGCTTAGGTAACTTACTAATGGGCGCGTTACTACTTTTAAAGTACTTTGCTCTGCAACTGGCGAAATATATACGTAATCACCACGCTCAAATACTTTATTGGCTTGTATGCTTACTAAGTTGTTTTGATCATTTACGTACCAAATTGAACCATCTTGAGATACCGCAGAAGCAGGTAATTTAATTACGTTACTTAACTGCTTACCGGCAATTTCTACCGCTAAAAATGTGCCTGGCAATAACGGCGTTGCTTGCTCAAACGGTTTATCTAAGGCGACAATTACGCTGCGCTGACGCGAACTGTCATCGAGGTGTTGCTCAAAACGTGCAATATAACCATTCCATTTAGTATTAGTGGTTACATCACTTAAAATAACCTCGCCTGATTTATTATTTGCTAAGTTTTGCCACTGGCTTAATGAAAGCGGCACGGTTATTTCTATTTTGTCGGTACTGTTTAGCGTGGCAAGCGTATCGCCAATACCTACATAAGTACCTAAATCTATATCGCGCGATAAAATAACAGCGTCAAATGGTGCACTTAACTGGGTGTTATTTACATCACGCTGTGCGGTTTTAAGTGCATATTGTGCTTTATCGAGCGTAGCTTGCGCGGCTTCTAATTGCAGCGTTCTAAATACAAGCGGCGAGCTTGGTGCTTGCGTAACACCTGAGCGTTCCCATTCACGTTTTGCCTGCTCACCTAAATCTTGTTCTTCTTGCAGTGCTAGTTTTGCATCAGCCAATGTTGCTTTTGCGCTAGCTAGAGCTTGTAAGTATTCTGTATTATCTATTTGTGCAAACACCTGCCCTTTAGTTATTAAGTTACCGGTCGCAAATTGCTCGCTCATACTGGTTACTTCGCCTTTAACTTGTGCTTTTAAGCTAAGTGACCAATGCGCTTTAGCTTCACCATGCCCACTAACATAAGCCTGATAAGTGCTCGGAACTGCATTAATTACCGATACATTTGGGGCAATAGCGGGAGGTTGTGGGCTATTTGCTTGTTCAGCCATTTTTTGACCGTTATACATAATAGCAAGCCCTATACAAACAATAGCAACAAGCGTTACAACAACCGGTGTTGGCGAAATTTTCATGACGATACTCCAAGGCCCAAAGCGAGGCCTAAATCTATGCGGTTAGTTAAAAGGGTGTAGTTTATTTGGCTAAGCTGGGCTTGCAGGTCGTATACTTTTTGTTGCACTGTTAGCAAATCTAAAATATCAACCAAACCTTGTTGATACTTACTTTGATAGTTACTAAAGCTGCGTTGAGCGCTGGCAAGTGCATTGCTAATTTGCAGTTGTTGCTCGGTTAATGATTGCTCCTGCCCGAGTGCATTTTCAAACTTCGTTTACCGCACTTAGCAGCGTATCTTGGTACTGCCAAAACGCTTGCTCGGCATTTAATTTTGCAATATCAACTTGCGCACGCAGTGCTCCACCTTCAAATAAAGGGGCACTTAAACTCCCCAATAAACTCCACACAGGGCTAGTTAATAATGCTTGGCTTGGCGTGCTTGCTAAATCACTCAGTGATGCCGAAAGCGAAATACTCGGTAGTAGCTCTTTGTACGATACATCAACCAAGTAATGCTTTGCCTGAATGTTGTAATAGGCACTTTGTAAGTCAGGTCGGCGTGCCAAATCTTGCTCTGGTAATGTACTTAATGGCTCAATAACGCTTGGCAGTGTTAATTTACTTGGCAGGTTTTGAAGTTTATCAGTGCCTACAATTAGCATTAAAGCACGCTTTGCTTTTGCTATTTGCTCTTGATAATCGGCAATGGTCGCGCGGGTAGATGCCGTGCTAGTACGGGCGGTATCAAGCGCTTCTAAATCACCTAACCCATATTGGTAGCGCTCTACAATACTTTGCTCATTATTTTGTAAAACAACTAAACGTTGCTGCTCTATATCGAGCAAATTTTGCTGCAAAATAATATTTAAATAAGTACGAATAACACTCGCTACTAATGTGTCTTTAGCGCCTTGATAAGTAGCTTGATTACTGGCAATAGTCATATCTTGCGCGGCTACGTTGTCAGCAATTTTTTGCCATATATCGGCTTCCCAGCTTATACCTACTGATGAGCTGTATTGCGTACCTTCGGTTTTACTGCGCTGCGCGTCAAATCCTGCATCTACACTAAACCACTGACTTGCAGCGGTTACATCACGCTGCGCATAAGCTAGTTTTAATGCAACATGCACTTGATTAAACGATGGGTTATTAGTAACAGCTTGATCAATAAGCGAATCAAGCCCTTCTATATTCACCAAATCGGTAATGTAATTTACTTGCTGTGCGTTACTTTGCGTGTACTGCCAGTTTGCATGTTGCTTTAGCGACTGCTCAGTACTATTACCTTGATAGCTTGGCTGACTACTGCATGCAGCAAGTGTGCAACTAAGTGCAAGTAAAAAACCGGTTGAGTGCTTTTTAAAATAAACCATTTAACTATGCCTAATTCATACCATTGCACATAGCTTATTCGGTCGAGGGTTAAGGAGAGGTTAAATGGCATTAACCTATTTAATTTTGATTAATAAATTTATTAAAAATACTAAGCCGATGCAAACTCATATTTTAAGCTATTTTATAGGTGGTAATTTTGTTCAGCCCCTACATTTAATAATGAGAAAAGCTTTCATTAGTTAAGTATATAAATACTTTTTAGCTGAACTTAAAATATTTACATTAGCTATACACCTTTCTGCTTTAACGTCTCTTTACTTTTTAAACCCTTGATTAGTTAAAGGTAACATTCTTATTTTTAACATAAATACCGACCTTGAACTGTGAAACACAATTGATATGCGTTATCATTCGCAACATTATTAACTTCTAATATTAACAATAATGAACAGACTTATTAAATTTACCCCTATTTTATGCGCACTCGCTTTAGCAGGTTGTGGAAGCGGCTCGGGCAACAGTGCACCATTATTTACCCAATCAAATTTAAGTTTTACGCTTAATGAAGATACCGCTTTTTCAGGACAGGTTTCAGCCACTGACGACGACCCGCTTAGTTATACTTTGGCGCAATCGCCAAGTAACGGCATTATTACATTAGAGGCTAATGGTGAATTTACTTACACACCACACGCTGATTTTTTTGGTGAAGATAGCACGACTATTTCAGCAAGTGACGGCAGTTTAAGCGCTGATGTTGTTGTACGTTTTATTATTGAAAACATTAATGATGCACCTACTATTTCAACAACTAATGTTACATTTACTACCTCAACAACAAGTGTAGGTAAAATAAATACTAGTGATGTTGATGGCGATGCAGTGAGCATTACGCTACTTACACCGCCAAGTAGTGGTGTAATATCTATAAATAGTGAAACTGGTGAATTTAGCTATGAGGCACAAACACTCACTACGCAAAATGATGAATTTACCGTTAGTTATACCGACGGCATTATAAGTGAGCCATTAACTGCGACTATTTCACTTAGCCCCTCTTATGTAACAAATGAAGACAAACGTAACTACTACTACAGCTCAGATAAGTCTCATTTAAAACAAGCCGATTTAATAACAGAAAATATTAACGATGAACTATCTCGTTATAGTATTTATCAAACTCAAGCTGCAGCTTATGCGCGCGCTGGTTTTTTAACTACCGCACAAGAGTATTTATTACTCATTAATGAGCAAACAGCCTATGCCGATGGGCTTCTAAAAGTAGCCAGTGCACTGGATACGATTAATCGCTCTGAGCAAGCTATAGAATATAGAGAGCTAGCTTTAACATCTTATAACCAATACCTTGCTGAAAAAGGATTGGATAATATAGACAGAAATGATGCATCTTGGTTGTTAACTATTACACGAGACTATTTAGATGCATTACAACTGTCGCAAGCAACTAGCTTAATTGAACAAATTGAAGGCTATGCATTAAACGCAGCACAGGATGAGTTTACAACTACATTTGGGTACTTTATTACTGCATTTTCAAGTGCTGCAAGCTCAACTCTTGAATCATATGCAGCGACACCCACTGCTGAAAACTTAGAAACTGCAAAGTTATTCGCCAAATCGTTCGCTCAATTAAGTAATAAAACAGGCTACGTAATAGCAAAAAATGGTGATTATAAAGGAGAGCCAACTCACCGCTCTCGTATACTATATTTAGCATGGTCGGCAGAGTTTTTATTACAAACTAATCAGTTAGAACTTGCCCGTGAATATACTAATAAAGCACTCGCTCTTTATGGTATTACTAATTTCGATAGTAATTATAATTATGCTGCCTCACCTTATTCACAAGCAACTCTTAGCTACTACCCGTATGCACTAAGTAATTTGGCTACACTTATCGAGGCGCTGTACGACACAACTCAAAACCCTGCATATGAACTAATTACATCTGAGTGGGAGCAATCATTTGCACAACGCTCAATGGTTTCATTTATTGTGGCGCAGCGTTTATTAGCAGGCGAAGATACCACAACAGTACTCGATGAAGTTGCTCAACCTTTTAAAGATAAAGATGAATATAACGTGCTATTTCAGGGGTTAACCGATACTACAAACTTACCTGGTACTGCACTTATTTTGAGCCAATTTAATCGAAATGATTTAGCTCAACAAGTAATGAATTATGCCGGTGATTTACTTATTTCAGATGAGTACATACAAGCCGAGAGTTATGCAACGTATCTTACTGGTTTTAGAGGCTGCTCTGCTTTTGTTGAAATAAGCGGTCGCGTTGGTATGGATGAAAAAGTTCAAGCTGAAAAGTGCATTACTATGCTCGAAAAACTACAAAGCGGTGAGCTACAAACACTCTCATCTAGCAGCCAAATTTCAGTTCATAGCAATGTAATAATGACGCTAACTCGATCTGGCTCAACGAATGATATCCCAGCTATATATACGCAATTACTTAACTATATATCAGAACTAGAAACCCCTGAAGATCGCTTTGAGAACCGCTTAGAAACACTTGGTTTTATGATTGATGCGGGTTATTCAACACAAGCATTAGACACATTTACTTTATCGGTTGAAGAAATTACGCCTTTAATTTCAGAGTTTGATAGCAACCAATTAACCGATCTAGTTGAGCTTTTAAAAGAGTATATTTTAGATATTGAAGCGCCTAAAACTGGGTATTTCACTATTTACAGTGCGTTGTCATCTATGGGGGCTAATGCTCAAAACATTAATGACTATGAAGCTAAATACCAAGGATTTAAAGCACCAACGTCTACGTTAATTAATACTTTAGAGGAACGCATTACTGCGCTTTCAGACACCGCATTACAAAGTAATATGATGGACTTAGTTTCTGCTCATGTGCTTCTTGGTGATAATGCTAAAGCAATTTCGTTAATTGAAAATAGCGTAAATGGCTCAGCAGATAAACTCAACCTTTATACTGAAATGGCAAGTTTAATAGCTGCCCGTGATGACTTTAGAGAAAAAGCAGTTGCCAGTGTAGATACCGATCACGACGGACTTCCTAACTTTTTCCTACCAAATGTAAGCGAAGACGACATAACAGCCTCAGGTTTAATAGCCGATCAAGATGCCGACAATGACGGCATTATTGATAGCGAAGACAGTACTCCACTTGGTAATTAATTAAGAGATTTAAATGCAGACACCTAGCACCTTAGCGTGTCTGCTTTTGCTTACCCAAAACGCTTATGCAGCGAACGAGCAAGAGCAGACCGACCAGTCAAAACCCATATGCAGTACTTTACAAAATGAAGAAAAAAAACGTTGTGAAGCCTTAGAACACATAGAAGTAAAAGGTCAGTACATAGGTATTGAAGTGCCTGAAGTAATTGGTCGCTCATACCTCGACCGTAACTTTATAACCTCGACCGCTAAAGGTAATGGGGATATAAATGAGTTAATTGCCCTCCTTCCTGGAGTACAACTCAGTAACGACGCTTTTAGTATTGAAAGCTTGGCTGAAATTAGCGCACCCGAAATATCTATTTCTGGCGCGCAACCTTGGCAAACAGGGTTTTCGATTGATGGCATGAACTACAACAACCGTATTGATCCCGCCAGTGCTACGCGAGTTACAGCTACCAGTAATGATGTGTCGGGCGGTGTGCAAAGCATGAATGTAAATTCAGATATTGTTGAATCAATAACCGTGTACGACCATAACATTCCAGCCGAATTTGGTGGTTTTTCAGGCGGGATTGTTGATGCTAAAACCAAAAGTGCTTTTGCAAAAGACAGCTTTAGCTTTGGTGTGCGTGGGAATCAAAGTAGCTGGGGAGAATACCATTTTCTTAAAGCTGATGAAGAGTCTGGACAACGAAATGTTGATGATGAAGCGCTAGAAGCCCCTGAGTTTAAAAAAATAAGTTACTCATTGAGCGCCAATAAACAACTCAATGAACGCCACGGACTTATGGTAAGCGTTAATTACCTTACCAGCGACATTAGTGATTTTTCACTGGGTCAACCAAAAACGCAAAGTCGCCGAAATATTAATGCATTAGTTAAATATGGATACAAAAATGGCTGGGTCGATCAGCTTGATATTAGTTTAATGTACGCCCCTTACGAAGTTGATAACTTTATTGTTGATACCAAAGACAGTAACTTTCACTTAGAAGGTGGAGCAGTGGGCGGCGTAATATCGTTAACAGAAAATTTAAGCTTTGCTACATGGCACAGTAACCTTAATGTAAATTTAAGCGATAGCAGTCGAGAGTCCCCAGATCACTTTTATAATTGGTTGCAGGCAAAAGGAAAGCAATGGGGAGAATTTGCGGACCAAGGATTATCTAATACGCGTTACTCAAAGCAAGGTGGATATGGGGCGATCGATAACACACAGTTGACCACTAGTTGGAAAAACACTCTCGATTTTAATACGTTTAAATTTTTGAGTGTAGAGCACAATATTAAAGCTGGTATAGAGCTTATACACCAAGAAGTGAAACGTGAACGTTTTCAAAATAGTTACACATACGACTCTCCTATTATTTGGTCAAGCGCCAGTGCACCACTTAATTGCAGCGGTTACACGCTTGATTGCCAATCGCTTGAATCTGCTATTTCTATAGAGCAACTTACCGAGCAATTGGGAAGGAGTATTGATTTTAATAACCCTGAACATATTGCAGCTTATAGCGATAACATTGTAAGTACTGCACAGTATTTTAATGGTCGTAAAGTTACACCTGCTGAATATATAAATGTAGGACTTAACCGTAGCGCTTTATATATGACCGATCATTTAACGCTTGGTCATGTAAATATTAACTTAGGAATACGCTATAACTATGATGATTTTTTAAAAAATCATAACTTAGCCCCGCGTATTTCGCTTGGTTACGATGTGTTTAATGATGGACGTACAATAATAAGCGCAGGCGTAAACCGTTATTATGATTCAGGAATTATTGGTTATAAAATAAAAGAGCAACAAAGCTTTTCGTATAACGAATACCGCCCTATCGAAAACGGCTACTTACAAGGCTGGTTACCCTCTAATTACACTGGCGCATTTAAATATCGTTTTAACGATGTGCAAACACCTTTTGATGACGAGTTAGCTTTTGGTATAGCTCACTCATTTGAAAAAATTGGTAACTTTTCACTTAAGTATGTAAAACGGAAAAAGCATCAACAATTGTCTCGCTCAACTGCTGATACGCCAAGTGAAGATGGCTTCAAATATATTGAAATAACAAACAGCGGTACAGGTAGCTCTGAGCGTTACTCGATTGCATGGAGTGCACAATTTAAAGCACATTCACTCTGGGCAAATGCTTCATATGCGCAAAATAAAGTGTCAAACGACAGTTACAATGCAACCGCAAATAACACCCCTCTCGATGAGCTAGTTTATTACGTTAATGCTAAAGAGGAAGGTGAGCTCGTTACACTTAGCCAGTTATCTCAAATTCGCACCAATTTTGGAACTCCCGTAACCGGTGCTATGGGTTGGAATGTTGACTGGCTTGATTCACTTAGTACAGGCTTGAACATTACCTATAGTGGCAGCTTTGATACAGCTGTTAGCACAGGCGCAAGTGAAAGCGTTGAGCTAGACAAGAGCTGTATAAGTTGCCCTATTACATCTACTTTGGTGGATATTTATGAGCAACGCGTTATTCGCGCCCGTACTATGGTCGGTTTAAGCTTACGATATAATCCTAAAATTAGTGAAAAACACAACGTAGAAATACGCGCTGATGTATCTAACCTTTTAAACGCACGCACTTACAATGTAAACGAAGGAGCCGCGGGCATTGAGCCTGGCCGAATGTTTTGGCTTGGAGTAACTTATAAATATGATTAAGCTACTTGGTTTAATAACATTATTACTCCCCCTTAGTATGCACGCTCAACAATACAGCGACAAAGAGCTACGTGGTTTGTATAGTAAGAGCCAAGTAAATTGGCCCCCAATTCAAACCAGTGACGGACGTATAGTTGAGCCTCTTTCGCTATTGCCAATAGCCACTCCACCGGCAGAGCACGTTGCACTTGGCAATAAGCTTTTTCATGATACACAGCTTTCACGCGATAAAACCGTAAGCTGTGCAAGTTGTCATGAACGAGATAAGGGTTTTCATGATGGTCGTGCCACTGCAATCGGTATAAATGATCAAGTGGGCACCCGTAATACCCCTGCAATTTTTGGTATAGATCAGTGGCAAAGTTTTTTTTGGGATGGTCGCGCTAAAACAGCTGAGCAACAAGCACTTATGCCCATTAGCAATCCAATTGAAATGGACTTAGATCCACAAAAAGCTTTAATGCGGGTCAATAAAGATAAAAGCTATACGGCATTTAATAAAAGTGCTTTTAATTCAAATACGCTCTCCATGGCACAAATGGCAGAAGCCCTCGTTGCATTTGAGCGAACACTCATTGCACCTAATACTCGTTTTAAATCATTTATTAATGAGGTTCAGAGTAATCCAAAAAAAGCGGTTAGACGCTTATCAGATAGTGAATTAAACGGATTACATTTATTTAGAACCAAAGCAAAATGTATGACTTGCCACAATGGCGCACTATTAAGTGACAACCAATTTCATGGCACTGGCCTTCATTACTACGGCCGTAGTTTTGAAGATAAAGGCCGGTTTAATTTTACAAATAATCCAAGTGATATAGGGTTATTTAGAACCCATTCTCTACTTGGTTTAACACAAACATTTCCTTGGATGCACAATGGGCTTTTTGATGATCTACTGGGCATAGTAAGCATGTACAACCATGGTGGAGCAAGACCTAAGCCCAGAAAAACCCAGTTAAACGATCCTCATTTTCCTAAAACGACGAAACTACTAAAACCATTAAAATTAACTAAGCAAGAGCGTTTAGATCTCGTTGCATTTCTAAGAATTTTATAAGTTTTGCAGCTGCTCTATCAACCATTTATGGATTGGGCTGTTATTGGTACGAGGATGCCATGCGGCTATTACTTTAAAGGTAGGAGGCAGAGCTTCTATTTTTAGCTGTTTAACTTTGCTGTTTGGTAATAATCTTGATGGGTAAAACGCGAGCATATCAGTAGTATGTAAAATGTCGGGCACTGCTGAAAAACTCGGTACCGACATTACAATATTACGTTTTAGCCCTTGGCTTTCAAACCACTGATCGTGCGAACCACGCAAATTAGCGCGCGATGGCGACACCACTAGCTGTGAATGCTTTGCAAATTGCGCCAAACTCAAAGGCTCAGTGTAAGTAGTATTACCTATACCGGTAATACACAAATGCTGTTCTTCAAACAAAGTGATATAAGAAAGGTTGTCGGGTATAAATTCTGGAAAGCTTATCAGCAAATCAAGCTCACCGGCCGTTATAAGTTGATTAACGTTGTCGGATGCAAAGTCGCGCACAATCAGCTTTAAACCTGGCGCTTCGCGGCGGGTAATATTAAATAATTGCGGTAGTAAAGCCTGCGTGGCGTAGTCGGTTGCGCTTATGGTAAACACACCTTTATAAGTTTGCGGACTAAACAGCTCGGGCTCTAGTAACGATTCTAATTGCTTTAAAATATGATTAACAGGCGCCTTGAGTCCTTGCGCTTTAGGAGTAGCAACCATGTTATTACCTTGGCGAATAAACAAGCGATCGTCAAATAAGTCTCGTAGTTTTCGTAGTTGCTCACTAATAGCTTGTTGCGTTAACCCCATTTTTTTGGCTACTTGCGAAAGATTTTGCAATTCTAATAAGCTACTGAGTACTCTTAACTGTTTTATATCGAGCCGACTAATACCATTCATAATTGTATGCTGCACAAAAAAGTGTTGTTTCAAATTGTATCTTTAAATCTCTATGCTGCCAATGTTGCTTAACCACTATTTAAGCCTTTGTTTGCTTTATAAGAGAATTTAAAATGAAATCAGAATTAGTTAATACCGCCCCTTTATTCTCACCAATTGAGCTTGGCCCTTTTACACTTAAAAACCGTATTGTGATGCCACCTCTTACTCGCTCTCGTAGTACTCAGCCTGGCAATATTCCTAATGAATTAATGGCTGAGTATTATGCACAGCGCGCATCGGCTGGTTTTATGGTTACCGAAGGCACACAAATAGAACCTCGTGGACAAGGTTACGCTTGGACCCCAGGTATTCACTCGCAAGCACAAATTGAAGGCTGGAAAAAAGTAACACACGCGGTACACGCTAAAAGAGGTGTTATTTTTGCTCAGCTTTGGCATGTAGGGCGCGTATCGCACACCACGCTACAACCAAATTCAGGTAAACCGGTTGGCCCTTCAGATATTATTGCTGACAATGTAAAAGTATTTATTGAAACCGCACCTGGTGAAGGCGCATTGGCTGACCCAAGTGCCCCCCGTGCACTAAGTACTACTGAGGTTGGCGAGCTGGTAAACATGTATGCGCAAGCTGCACGTAATGCTCTAGAAGCAGGCTTTGATGGCGTAGAGCTTCATTGTGCTAACGGGTATTTAGTTAATCAGTTTATTTCTGAACATACTAATAACCGTGACGATCAATACGGTGGAACGCTTAATAATCGTCTGCGCTTTTTAAAAGAGATAGTTGAAGCGGTAAGTGACGTTGTAGGCTCTGATCGTTTAGGTGTTCGCTTTGCTCCTTTATTTGAAAGCACAGATGAAACACGAGTGTATCTAGGACTTGTTGAATCAAACCCTCATCATACTTATGTACAAGCCGTTAAAGTGCTTGAGCAAGCTGGCATTGCTTACTTATCAATAGCGGAAGCTGATTGGGAAAATGCTCCTGATTTACCACAAGAATTTTATAAAGCAGTACGAGCTGAATTTTCAGGTCGCATTATTTATGCTGGTAAATACACAGTAGAAAAAGCGGTGCGTATTTTAGGTGAAGGTTACGGTGACTTATTTGCATTTGGTCGCCCATTTATAGCTAACCCTGATTTACCAGAGCGTATAGCGAATAATTGGACGTTTAACGAGGCCGATGCAGCCACTATGTATGGCGGTACTGAAGTAGGTTATAGCGATTATCCTTTTTATCAAAAGTAGTCAACCTAAACGATATATGGAATTGGTATAGAACCAATACGGTTTTATACCAGGTAGCTTAATTAAGCTGCCTGTTTTGAAGTAAGAAAAGGTGTTGATAACACTGCTGAATTTGTTATTAATTGTTCTCGACAATTGCTCTTTCATTGCCCTACCTTCTGCATTTATGCAGCCATATATCAGTCATTTTTTAATAGAGTTAGCGTTAGATTGAATCTCTCAAATTGATTAAGTATTACTGCGGATTGGTATTAGCGTCAAGAATAGTAAAGATAAGTAAAAGGGTGTAAAGCCTCCCTACAGTTGCCCCTATATGCAGTTGGCATTCAGTTTCAAACGTCAATACTAGCCATGTTAACCACAAACGAGGCAATATTATGAAACTTACATTTATACTACCTGCACTATTAGTTATTGGCACTTTATCTAGTTCTGCATTTGCAGCACCACATGATAGATATACAAAGCAAGAATATAAAAAGGTTCAGCTAAAACGAGAACTGAAAAAAATTAACCAGACTAAGGTAATCAAGTACGTTCCCGTTAAAGTTGTTAAAAGAAACGTTAATAACACAGCATTTGTTAAAGTTAATGTCATAACGTATCACCCTAACCTTAAATTTATTAAAAGATAAATGCGTACTTTAAAATATAAAGTCATGTTTGCGGCAATAAACAACGCGCCGCAAACTTAGCTTTTTACACTATTTAAACTCTATTATTGGTATTTTCCCATCTAAAATGCACGGAAATAACGTTTTCTAAGCACAACAAAAAAGTCCAAACACATAATTTAATAGCAATATTATTAAAATATCTCTCGTAATACCCCCCCCCTTAAAAAGAACAGAATTACCCTTAAAAATCGTCAAAAACTAGAGATTATGTCAAGAACCGTCAGTAAAATGTAAAAAGCTGTAAGCATAGCTCCGTTTGCTGTTGTATGTCAGTTAACATTCAGTTTGAACCGCTAGTATTGAACCCAGTTATGTAAAAACATAAACGAGGCAATACTATGAAACTTACTTTTTTACTACCTGCACTGCTCGCCATTGGCGCAGTATCAGGCTCTGCGCTTGGAGCACAAAACGAGCGAGAGAATGATAAAAGCTTTAAACGTGACCACGACAAACGTGTTGAATATAAACGCGATGAACGCCGCCATGAAAAAAAGCAGCGTATTGAGCATAAAAAAGAAAAACGAGAAGACCGTAAACAAGAAAAACGTAAACTTGCTAAGTACAAGCAGGAAAAGCGTGAACAATACCGCTACAACCAGCGCAAATATAACTACTTAACAAACCATAATAATTCAGTCGCTTACAGACAAAATCGATTTATAAACCATTTACCACGCAATAGCGCATCGATTAGATTTAATGGTATTTCGTTTACGTTTAACGACGGCCTTTACTACCGTAAAGCTAAAAGAGGCTACCATGTAGTTACGCCACCTAGAGGCCTGCGTATAAATACGCTACCAAGAAATTACAGGCATTTTAAGCATCACAATACCACCTACTACACATATCAAAACGTGTATTACGTCGCAAATAATGACGGTTATACAGTGGTTGATGAGCCACCAACCCGTCTTAATCAGGCAATAAAAGTGGGGAATGTGAATGATTATAGCTTGGGCCAAACTTACGATTCATTGCCTCAGGCAGCACAGGCCGTAATAATTAACTCGCAGCAGTATTTTAAATACGGCGATATTTATTTTTTACCGCAAATAAGTGGTGACGACATCAAATACCTTGCTATCAAGCTAGGTTAAATCCGCTATAAATTAAAAGACCTTGCTACCAATAGCAGGGTCTTTTTCATTTCCCCTGTAGGTAATAACTTAAAGCAATAAAATCAATTCCCTCTCTAAGCATTAACATGTCTTAGTATTTGTAAGCTTTTTTGCTAAACTAGCTCGCATATTAATAGTGAGAGTGTATTTATGTCGGATGAGTTTCCACGTGCTGGTTTTTGGCGCCGTTTTGCGTCGTTAGTTTACGATACGTTAGCCATTATTGCGTTTGCGATGTTAACTGTAGTGCTGTATTTATTTGCCGTTCAAGGGCTTATTTCTCTCGATGTAATTAGTTTAAATGGCACAGAGGATGTATCTGCCTTTATTCAGAACTC
Source organism: Pseudoalteromonas sp. SWXJ133 (assembly GCF_015864365.1). NCBI lineage: Bacteria > Pseudomonadati > Pseudomonadota > Gammaproteobacteria > Alteromonadales > Pseudoalteromonadaceae > Pseudoalteromonas > Pseudoalteromonas sp. SWXJ133. The sequence continues at coordinate 505 of NZ_JADYXJ010000018.1, read as the reverse complement.
AAATCTTCTTTCGGGTATTCGTACCGCTCTTTTAATTATTGTTACCTTAGTATTTTTTGGCTACTTTTGGACTAAAAGCGGGCAAACCATTGGCATGCGTGCATGGCGTTTAAAAGTACAAACTCTTGAGGGTAATTTAATTAGCTGGCCGCAATCAATTATCCGCAGCGTTAGCGCTTTACTCGGTTTAGGTAATTTGGTGGTGTTAGTAGATTTTAAAAACAAAAAAGCACTGCAAGATTACATCTCTAAAACAGAAGTTATTGCACTTACTAAAGAAGAAAACAGACGTATTTATAGTGAGCTTGATTAATACCAACTTTTCAAATCGTGAGTTAAGCGGTAATTAAGCAGTAGTTAAAAAGCAAAAAGGGTGACCAGTGGTCTAACACCACTCGTTTAAGAACGAGTGGTGTTTTTTCGTTTATACCTAACTGGATATTTTTGTGTCTTTGCGAGCACCGTTCGCGGATAAGCTTTTCGCTTTCTTTTCTCCGGTAATATT
>NZ_JADYXJ010000017.1:0-91865 GCF_015864365.1 Pseudoalteromonas sp. SWXJ133 | reverse complement strand
TTTTATTGCTGCAGAATACGTTGCGCGTTTTAATTTCGTCATTTTTTCACCCAAATTTGTATGCTTATTAGCATAACATTTCTTTCTTAATGGGTGGCCAAAATCACTGTACCACTACAACGTGTTTAACTTAAATTTTTACGCAGACGAAAATAGCGTTGCCTGAGCGTTCTGCCCTTCAGCTGAAATTAGTTGAGAACTACAGATACCCATCCTAATTTTTATAAAGTGAAGTTCATTTACGAGAATCTTAGAGGCTGTGTTAGAGATAAGTCGCTTGTGATGTTACGAATAATCACACGCATTCAGTGCTGTATGTTGTCGATAAAATATCAAATAAGTTTATAGTAAGTTGATTATTGTTCGCTTGCCTATACGCAATAGAAAAGGCTGCAATGTGCAGCCTTTTGAAGTGTTAAACAACAATTTTACTCGCAAGCGTCTTTCTTGGCTTCTTCTTCACTAATTTGTTTTAGTGCTTGAATGAATGAGTCGCTTGGTTGTCCGCCAGTAAGCGCATATTTATCGTTTATGATAAACGTAGGTACTGAAGTGATACCCATCTGTTTAAAGTTGTCCTGCTCTTGGCGTACGTCTTGTACGTATTTGTCTGAATGTAGGATACCGCGTGCAGTTTCTTTATCAAGACCCACTTTTTCAACAACGTCGAGCAACGCTTCTTCTTGATTTAAGTATTTTAAATCTGTGAAGTGCGCTTCAAAAAAGGCGAGTTTTAACTCGGTTTGCTTACCTTCTTCACGTGCCCACATTAATAAACGATGCAAATCAAAGCTGTTGATCATGATGCGTTTGCCATCAAAATTAAAGGTAAACCCAGCACGCTGACCGGCTTCGAACATGTTTTTACGATTTTCGTCGCCTTGTTCTTCACTTAGGTTGTACTTTTGCATTAAGTGTTCGTTTAAGTCTTGACCTTCAATTGGCATATCTGGATTTAGTTCAAAAGGATGCCACGTAATATCTGCGCTCATTTCGTCTTTGAGTTGCTCTAGTGCAGTTTCTAGGTTTTTATAACCCACTACACACCAAGGGCACATTACGTCTGAAACGATATCAATTTTAAAGTTTTTCATATTTATCCTTTTGAGGATTGCTTATAACTAAGTATAAAAAAGGATATTGGGATTAATTTAGCTTTATCAATACCAAACTAAAAAGAGCAGCTATACAGCTGCTCTTTTAGAAGGTACTAATCTTTAGGCGTTAAGCCCAAATGGGTCGTCAATGCTATAACTTGGTTGTGTAAACCAATGAGGGCCGTTGTCGGTCATGTAAAAATGATCTTCTAAACGTACGCCAAATTCATCCGGTATAACTAACATTGGCTCGTTACTAAAGCACATGCCTGGGGCAAGTGGGGTTTTATCACCGCCAACTAAGTATGGCCATTCGTGAATGTCTAGCCCAATGCCGTGGCCAGTTCGATGCGGGCAACCCGGTGTTTGGTACTGCGGACCTAGGCCTTGCGCCGCTAAATAGTTACGGGCGCCCGCATCTACGTCTTCGCAGGTGGCACCGATTTTAGCTGCATTAAACGCAGCCATTTGCGCTGCTTTTTCATGATCCCAAAACATCCGTTGGCGCATTGTTGGTTCGCCAAATACATAGGTACGGGTTATATCTGATAGGTAGTCGTGTACTTTACAGCCGGTATCTATTAATACCATATCGCCTTTTTTAAGCACTTGCGCGTCTTTAACACCGTGCGGAAAAGACGTTGCAACACCAAACAACACAATACAAAAATAGTTACCTGGCGCGCCTACCTTTTGGTGGGCTTGTTTAATAAAGGCTTCTACTTCGGTGGTGGTTATTCCCTCATAAAGCATGCTTGCTGTGGCTTGATGCACGGCTAAGGTCATATCCATCGCGCGCTGCATTAAGCTAAGCTCATGAACTGATTTATGCATACGGCAATGCGCCGTTACAGGTTGTGCGTTTATGAGTGTTAAACCCGTTTGCGCTTTATTAATGCCGTCGAATATAAAAAATTGTGCGCTTTCATCAATGCCAATGGTTGCGTTTTCATTAATATTTAACTTTTTTAGTACTTCGACAAAAAGTGCATAAGGATTTTCGTGTTCTTGCCACCCATGAATAGGCCCCTCTATTACTTTAAACCCGTTTAGTGAACCAATTTCGAAATAAGGCGCAATGTATTGTACTTCACCAAGGGCCGGTAATATTGCGCCAACCATGCGCTCGCTCGCGTACCATTTCATACCTGTAAAGTAGGTTAGGTTGGTGCCAGCGTTTAAATAAATTGCATCTATGTTGTTTGCAAGCATATAAGCTTGCGCTTTGGCTATGCGCTCTAAATGTTCGTCAGCTGCAATAGGGGTTAGCGTTTGCGTCATATTACTTAGGCTTGCCAACGCTTGCTCGCTTGATTGTGTACCAATACCGATGGTAGTCATATTTTTCTCCTTGGATTTTTAGCTAGTGTGATTAATACCAAGGTAAAATTCAATGTTATGCGATAAGAGGCTAATAGTTTATAGCCTCTTAAATGGTCATATTATTTTTTAGCGTAAGGTAAACGCGTGAGTTTATTGCTTGTGTGGTAGCTATCAAGCCCGGTTACTGCGACTGTTTCTATTGCTTGTAAATCTAGGAAACCATCGCTTTGCAGCGCGGCTTTATCAACAAAAACATCCATAATTTCGCCAATAACGAGCTCAGTCCCATTGATGGCTAAATGTTGGTTTTCTATAAATTTTACCGAGTACTTTAAGCGGCTTTCTTTTACAAAAGGCGCTGCAAAGTCGTTTAAGTATTCAGGTGTTAAGCCTGTAGCATCAAACTCAGACTCGTCTTTATCGTAACGAGCTGAAGTTTGATGAGCTTGTTTGTAAATTGACTTATTCACTTGATTAATGGTGTAAGTGCCCGTTTGTAAAATGTTTTCAAACGTATGACGCGGCACACTATGAGGGCGCATAATCATGGCGACCAAAGGTGGGTTAGCCCCAAGGTGAATAACCGAGCTTACAATCGACAAGTTGGTATTGCCGAGTAAGTCTTGCGTGCCAATTAAATTAGCGCTTTTAAAACCCGAAAGAGAATTAATTAAATGTGTACGGGTATGTTTTTCAAGTGCGTCTATACGCGCTTTAGTAAAATGCATTAAAAGTCCTTACCACGGTATTGTAGAGCCTTGCCAGTCTAAATAAGCAGGCTCACCGTTTAGTTTTAAATCAGGGTTATTGTTTGTTAATTCAAATAGTTGCTTGGCTACAAATTCAGGGGTAAATAATTTACCTTCAGGTACATTCTTTTGAAAGGGCTTTGAAAGTGCTGTATCGGTAGTGCCAGGGTGAAACAGAATGAGTTTGGTATTTTTAGCACGACGAGCAAGCTCTATAGCAGCGGTTTTAAATAGCATGTTAAGCGCCGCTTTAGATGCGCGGTAAGTATACCAACCACCTAATTTATTGTCGTTTATGCTGCCTACGCGCGCACTTAATGCAGTAATAGTACACTGCGTTTTGTGGGTTAACAGCGGCAAAATACTCTGCAAGCAAAGTAGGGGAGTTAGGGTGTTTGAATTTAGAAGTTGGCTAAAATACTCAGCGTCTAAATCCTCCATCTTTTTTTCAGGCATATGGGTTTCGTTGTGCAGTGTACCATTGAATATAATAACTTGTTGTATATCGGCATTTTGCTCTTTTAGGTAATTAGTAACGCGCGCTAAACTTTGTTTTGTGTAGTCAGTATGCAGGTGGACAACACTTGAGCCAGATTCAATACTTTTTGAACTAATACAAACGATCTGATGAGTAGGCGTGTTTATTTGTAGATGTTCTATATATGCATTTGCTATGGCACTGCTTGCGCCGAATAAAACAATAGTTTTCATTTATCACCTTTTGCTTTTAGTCCACATTGGCCGTTACTGCACTGAGTATTTGGCATTAAAAAGCGACTGATGGGGTGCCGATACTTAGCAAATAATAGGTATCCGCAGTCAGCGAAAAAGCGAATTATTGGCAAGCGAAAAATTTTCAACCAGCTGTGTTTACCCACTATTTTCCATGCTTCGTAAGTTACATCAAGTCCATAAATCATTTCACCTGATTGCTTTTGAGCTTGCAGGTAGTTCATTGCTTTGTCTTTATCAATATACGGGTAGCGCTCACTGAAGTCGCTCGCGTTAAGATCTTCAAGCGTAATTAAGTTTTTGTTATCAGCGTGTTTTAGTTGCTGCATTTCGGTGCTACAAAGAGGGCAGTTACCATCGTAAAAAATGATCATGTGAATGCTTTGTGATTATTTTATATATACTTTTTTACGACAAGACATTGCAAATGGATCTATTAAATATCTCTTCATGATGATATTAATAGTGTCCTACGAAAAAATGGAGACTGATAAATGAGTGAACAATACGCCGCCTTGCGAGGTAATGTAAATTTACTAGGGCAACTACTAGGACAAACAATCAAAGATGCCCAAGGTCAAGCGATTTTAGATAAAGTGGAAGAAATTCGTGCTTTATCAAAATCATCTCGCAGTGGTAACGAAGACGACAGACAAGCGCTAATAGATGTTTTACATGCGCTTAGTGATGAAGAGCTTTTACCGGTTGCCCGTTCATTTAATCATTTTTTAAACCTTGCTAATGTAGCAGAGCAATTTCATACCGTTTCGCGTTTTAATGACGTTGGCCTTGGCCAACAAAACCCTCTCACTCAAACATTAAAAACGTTAGCTACAAAAGCAGAACAAGGCCAGTTAGACAGTAATCATTTGGCCGAAACACTCTCAAAACTCCACATAAACTTAGTATTGACTGCTCACCCAACCGAGGTTACGCGCCGTACTATTATTAACAAACACGTTGAACTAAGTGATTGCTTAGCGTCATTAGAGCGAAAAGATAACTTAGTGCAAGAGCGGGACAATATTTTAAATCGTATTGAACAACTGATTAGCCAAGCTTGGCATACCGACGATATTCGTCGCTCTCGCCCAACGCCAGTTGATGAAGCCAAATGGGGCTATGCAGTAATAGAAAATAGCCTGTGGCATGCGGTTCCGCGCTTTTTACGTGAATTTTCAGCGAATGTTAAAGACCAGTTGAGCTTAGAGTTACCAATAGATTACAGCCCAATTGAGTTTACATCGTGGATGGGTGGAGACCGTGATGGTAATCCATTTGTAACATCGCAGGTAACAAAAGAAGTGCTTGATCATGGTCGTTGGATGGCACTTAACTTATACATTCAAGATTTAAAAACGTTGTGCGCTGAACTCTCTATGTCAGATGCCAGTGATGAGCTTGTTGAGCTTGCAGGGCAAGAGTTTGAACCATATAGAGCAGTAATCAAAAAGCTTAAAAATCAGGTTGCGGAAACAGTGGCGCACTTAGGTGCTAAAATTAAAAATAAGCGCAGCGATTCACAAGATTTAATTACTAATATTAATCAGCTTAAGCACCCAGTTGAAGTGTGCTATCGCTCGTTATTAAAGTGTAATATGAAAGTAGTTGCGGATGGCTTATTACTTGATTTACTGCACCGTATAAATAGCTTTGGTTTGCGTTTAGCCAAACTTGATGTGCGCCAAGATTCATCTCGCCACGGCGATGTGTTTTCAGAACTGACTCGTTATTTAGGTTTAGGCGACTACAACCAATGGCAAGAGCAAGACAAACAAGCATTTTTACTTGCAGAGCTTAACTCGCGCAGACCGCTTATTCCAAAACATTGGCAACCAAGCCCAGATGTACAAGAAGTACTTGATACCTTTGATGTAATTGCCAAGCAAGACGAAGCAACATTTGGTTTGTATATTATTTCGATGGCACGAACAGCGTCAGACATTTTAGCAGTACAACTATTGCTAAAAGAAAGCGGCTGTAGCTTTGATTTACCAGTAGCACCGTTATTTGAAACACTCGACGATTTAAACGCAGGCAGTGATGTAATTACCACATTGCTTGATAATGTTTGGTATCGCGGGCACATTAAAAACACCCAAAACGTAATGATTGGTTATTCTGATTCAGCTAAAGATGCCGGCATGATGGCAGCAGGTTGGGCGCAGTACGAAGCAATGGATAAACTAGTACAGCTTGCTGATGCACGCGGTATTGAGCTTGTTTTATTCCATGGACGCGGTGGTACAGTAGGACGTGGTGGTGCACCCGCTGCACAAGCGCTGCATTCACAACCACCAGGTTCATTAAAAGGTGGCTTGCGTGTAACCGAGCAAGGCGAGATGATTCGCTTTAAATTTGGTTTACCCGATGTAGCACTGCAAAGCTTAAATATTTACGCAGGCGCAGTTCTGCAAAGTAACTTATTACCGCCACCGGAGCCAAAACCGCAGTGGCGCGAAGTAATGAAGCTAATAAGTGAGGAGTCATGTGAGCATTACCGTAATGTAGTTCGTCATGATGAAAACTTTGTACCTTACTTTAGAATGGCAACACCTGAGCTTGAACTGTCTAAGTTACCGCTTGGCTCTCGCCCTGCAAAACGTAACCCTAATGGCGGCGTTGAAAGCCTGCGTGCTATTCCATGGATTTTTGCGTGGAGCCAAAACCGTTTAATGCTTCCTGCATGGCTAGGTGCGTTAACAGGCTTAAAAGCTGCGCTTAATAAGTACGGCGCAGAAACCCTAAACGAAATGAGCTTACAGTGGCCGTTCTTTAGATCGCGCCTAGAAATGCTAGAAATGGTATTTAGTAAAGCCGATTGTTGGTTGAGTGAGCATTACGACAATGCGCTGGTGGAAGATATGTACAAACCACTGGGTGTAACACTTCGTAAAGAGCTTCAAGAAGCCATTAGCTTAGTGCAATCACTTAGCCCGCAAAAAAGCCTATTAGCCGAACAACCTTGGATTAAGGAGTCGATTAGTTTACGTAACCCGTACACCGATCCACTTAACTTACTACAGGTTGAGCTTTTACGCCGTGCTCGCTCAGAGGAAAAACGCAACGAAGGTGACATTGATAATGCATTAATGATCACGATGACAGGTATTGCAGCAGGTATGCGTAATACCGGCTAACATGTTATTTTGTTAGGTATACCTATTGGTATTAAAAGGGAGCACGCGATGTGCTCCCTTTTTTTGCGTTAAATAGGCTGGTATTTAACACCTTAACCTTTTAAACTACTTAGCCATTGAATAATTAAAAAATGTTATGGCTTCAGCAACTTTTACTGTACAGCAAGATACAGCACTTACAAATTCGCACATCACATTAAACGTAGCGCAAACAGCGTCATTACGTAGTCAATTAAAATCACAACGTGGCATATTAAATTCTAATAATATTAAGCAGTTATGCGCACAACTCAATGTGTCTGATGATGCATTATTACAAGGTTTAGTACCTTTGGCTTCTGAGTATGCTGTTGCGCCAGTGTCAGATTTTCATGTAGGCGCAATTGTTAAAGCACTTGATGAAAAGGGTGAGGTAAACTTTTACTTTGGTGCGAATGTAGAGTTTGATCATCAAGCATTGAGTTTAGTGGTTCATGCAGAGCAATCAGCAATAAATAACGCATGGTTAAACGGCGCCAAAAAAATAGTTAAAATAGCGATTAGCGATGCACCGTGTGGATACTGCCGCCAGTTTATGAACGAACTCGCAGATGCGAAAGAGTTTGATATTTTATTGCCAGAGCAACACTTTAAATTGGCAGAATTACTGCCGCACTCGTTTGGGCCGACTGATTTAGGTAACGCGTTTAGCTTGTTTAATCCAGAGCCTCACCAGCAAGTATTTTCAAATGCTCAACTAGATGAAAAACTAGCAAGTACAGCATTAAACGCATACGTACCCTATAGTAAAAACTTTAGTGCAGTAAAAATTAGTACATTTGAAAATGGCGATTTTTACGGAAGTTACGCAGAAAACGCAGCGTACAGCCCAAGCTTGTCGCCACTGCAAAGTGCACTTAGCCAATTATTTATTGCAGGGCTTAGCTTTGATGAGCAGACGGTAAAAGGTATTACACTTTTAGAAACCGCAGGCCATGAAAACCAAGCGGGTGTAGCACGTGCTGTACTTGCAAGTTTTAAAAATCTACCGGCAATAGAAGTAATTAGCGCTCAGCTAAAATAACCTTTCAAAAACAATAAAGCACAGCCAGAGCTGTGCTTTATTGTTTTATTAATTAATAGAACCTATATTAATCAAGTAATACTTTAGCCGCTTCTAATACTACCGCTACAGATTTACGCTCAATTTCACCATGGTCAACATTTGGTATTTCTTGGCGAGTACGATTAACAAGTACGCCTGCTACACATGCTGCTTGTAAACCAAGGGCTGCACACATAGTAAATAATGTTGCTGATTCCATTTCGTAGTTCATCACGCCCAGTTTTTGCCACTCTTCGCAGCTACCTTGTAGTGATTTAGGAACGTAACCAGAATGCGTATCGTAACGCTCTTGTCCTGGATAAAATGTATCGCTTGATGCAGTAATACCAATATGAAAATCGATATTTAAGTTTTTACATGCTTGTACCATAGCTTGTGTTGCATAAAAGTCAGACACAGCAGGGTAGCTAAGAGGAGCAAAATGCTGGCTTGCACCGTCTAAACGTACAGACGCTTGGCTAATTAAAATTTCGCCTTCGTTGATATGTGGCTGAATCGCACCTGTTGTACCAATACGTAAAAATTTACGCACGCCAAGTTGTGCTAATTCTTCTACTGCAATCGACGTAGATGGACCACCAATACCCGTAGAACAAACAACCACCGAATGGCCGTTTAGTTGACCTAAGTAAACATGAAACTCACGAGTTTGAGCAAGGCAGGTTGGGTTGTCTAGGAATTGTGAAATGCGTGCAGCACGATCTGGATCGCCCGGTACAATCGCAAGTTTTGCACCTTTAAGATCGTCAATACATAGTCCTAAGTGAAATACCTTTTCCATAGCTAAGCCTTTTTATAATAAATTGTGTCAATCTAGCATCATTGCTAGAAACGTTTATCAAGTACAGGACGATTGTCCGTTTTATCTTAACTCCTCCAATTAAGTCTTAATAATTTTAAGAACTAATTTGATTTATTCATCAACTATGAATATTCAATCAAGTGCTTATACAAGTAGCCTTGTTGTGCTGTTGACATGTTCAAGCAGACATAATAAGTATCAACCAAGCGCGTAACTACAATTAAATAGTTTATGGCAAATATTCATTAATATTAAATTAATTCAATGGCTTAAATTTGTATTAAGCACGTAAAAGATAACGTGTTTATTTATATTAGGCACAGACTTATTTAGCAAAGTGGAATTTATTTGAAGTTTAGGCACTTTTGGTGATTTTGGTGATTTTGCATAACTAATCAAAAGTAATTAGCTACGTACAGAATAAAAATCGAAGGAGTTTATTATGAGCACACAATTTGAAGCATTTAAAAACAAAGTTGAGCACTGTTTGTGCGCACCGGGTGATGGCGTATACACAGTAAATACTGCAAAAGAGCGCAAAGCCGCACTGCGTAATAAACTTTATGGACAAACTGAAAACGTTGATAATTTGTGGCGCGAGTCTTTAAATGAATTACCAAATTCTCCACATAAAGCCGTTATGTTAGGTATTAGCTCAGACTGTGGCGGTGGTATTTTACGCGGTGCAAACTGGGGGCCACTGTTTGTGCGCTCAGCTTTAATTGATCAGCAACCGCAGTGTCACTCGTTTGATTTAGGCGATGTACGTGTAATCCCACATTTACTTCATGATAAATACCTAAATGATGCAACCATTTCTAATTGCCAAAAAGCCCTATACGGTAATGAAGATAACGACTATTACGTAAGTCCGTTATCAATCACAGAGGATGTATGCGACAGCTTTTACGCAACATTTAAAGATAAAGGCATATTTGGTATTGGTGGCGATCACTCAATTAGTTACCCACTTACTAAAGCGTACTTAAAAGCAAAGCGTGAGCAAGGTAAACGCACCGCTATTATTCACTTTGACGCGCATACCGACTTACTTGTTGAGCGCTTAGGCATAGATTTATGTTTTGGCTCGTGGTGTACACATATTTTAGAATTTTTACCGGCACCGCATCATTTAATTCAGTTTGGTATACGCTCAAGTGGTAAGCCAAAAGCGCATTGGGAAAGTACATTTGGTGTTAAACAGCACTGGGCACATGAAATTATTGAGCGCGGTGCAGCGGCCGTTGCTGCTGATGCAATTGCACAGCTAAAAGCCGATAACGTTGATGAAGTTTACGTAAGCTTTGATATTGATGCGCTTGATGCCGAGTTTGCATCTGCCACAGGTACGCCAGAGCATAATGGTTTAACACCTCAGCATGCGCTTGATATTTTATCAGCTATTGCGGATGAGTTTCCGATTACGGGTGCTGATATGATGGAAATAGCGCCCTTTACCGACAGCTCTTTAGTGGGTCAATCAAGCTCTGAAACGACACTTAGAGAAGGCGCTAAAATTTCAGCCTTTTTAATTAGTGCGATGAACAAGTAAGCTGTATGAGCTATAAATACTAGCACTATCAGCGTATAAGTGTACATTACATGACTAAAAACTAGCAGTTCATAAAGCCTCAGCTATATTTATTAAATACTTATAATGAGTTAGTTGAGGCCTTGCTGAATGAAATTATTGATCTTTTTATTGTTCATTAGCTGTATTAAAGTTGATGCAACTGAAATCACAATAGTAACGGAAGTATTTCCGGACTTTCAGTATCTCAATGAAGATAATAAACTCGTTGGCCGTTCTGTCGATAAAGTTCATAAAGCGCTAGAAGGCACTGGTATAAAATACACTATGTTGGCGCATAGTTGGGCCATATCTTACAATGCAGCGCTACGCGATAAAAACACCTGTATATTTTCAATTGTTCGACTACCTAATAGAGAAAGTAAGTTTAACTGGGTAGGCGAACTGGAAAGCTTTGATTCTGCTATTTATGGTCTAAAATCTAGAGGTATAAAGTTAAATACTCTCAATGATGCTAAAAAATATAAAATAGCAGTACTGCGTGATAACTTTAGTCATCACTATTTGCTTGAAAGGGGCTTTAGTGAGAATAAGCATTTATTACTCATAGATAGCCTAGATAAAATAGATAAACTTATAAGCACTCGTCACGATATTCTTGATTTTGTTGTTCTTAGCAAAAAGCAATTTAGCTATCGAATAAAAACTGAGCCAAGGCTTGAGCTACTCGAGCCATTACTAAATCTAAATACAGCTCAATCTCCATTATTTTTTGCTTGTAATATAAATATGGATCCGGCCTTAGTTGTTCAATTAAAAGTCGCCTTTAAAGGCAATTAAACAGTTTAAAAAAAACAGTTTAATCAATGTAACCTCATGAAATTAAATTACTTTAATATATTTTATAAATATAAATTGCCGCATTTTAAAAACCGATTATAATCCAGCTGCTTTTTGTTTAAAAAAGCACTAACTTTTTGGAGCGTTAAATGGGTGATTTAATCGGGATTAGCTTATTGATCTTGATCAGTGCGTTGTTTGCTATGTCAGAAATAGCAATTGCAGCGTCGCGTAAAATAAAACTGCGAGTAATGGCAGATGAAGGGAATATAAAGGCAGCAGCGGTACTAAAGCTACAAGAAAATCCAGGGGCTTTTTTTGCCATGATCCAAATAGCACTCAACGCGATAGCGATATTGGGTGGTATTGTGGGCGAGCAGGCCTTATCGCCTTATGTTGAAAGTGTGTTGGTATTGTTTTATCAAGGTGCGCATTTAGAAAAAATTAGCTTTTTATTCTCGTTTTTTACTATTACATCCTTGTTTATATTGTTCGCCGATTTAATGCCAAAGCGTTTAGCGATGATCATGCCAGAAGCGGTCGCTGTTAGAGTGGTTACAATAATGCGCTGGGTTACCTTTGCATTAACCCCGCTGGTGATGTTTTTTAATGGTGTCACTAACTTTGTGCTGCGCTTATTTAAAGTACCCGCTGAGCGAGAAGACAATGTGACAACTGAGGACATTGTTGCCATGATGGAAGCAGGTGCAGCATACGGTAGTTTGCAAAAGCAAGAGTATGAATTAATTGGCAATGTGTTTGACCTAGAAGCGCGATTTTTATCAAGCGTAATGACACCACGCGACCAAATTGTATATTTTGATTTAAACGAATCTAGCCATGATATTGCGACTAAAATTATTGACCATCCTCATAACCACTTTTTAGTGGTGTCAGGAAATTTAGATAAGTTGCATGGCTCTGTTGAATCTAAAGATATTTTACGACAAGTACTAAAGGGCGAAGCTGCCAATATAAACGATGATCTCATTGATAAAGATGTTTTTTACTTACCCGAAACATTAAGCTTATCTGAAGCTTTAAATGCGTTTAAAAGTGCAGCAAAACCATTTGCTGTTGTCGTAAACGAATATGCACTTTCGGTGGGTATTGTAACGGTAAAAGATTTAATGAAAGGGTTTATGGGTGATTTAATTACTCATCAAGGCGACGAATTAATCATAGAACGCGATAAAAATTCATGGCTTGTAGATGGCTTAACCCCAATTACCGATTTAGCAAAAGTACTTGATATAGAAGAATTTCCTGACCAGATGCACTATGAAACGGTCGCTGGCTTTTTAATTTACAATATGAAGCGAATACCTAAACGTGCGGAGCATTTAACTTTTTCAGGTTTTAAGTTTGAAGTTGTTGATGTAGAAGGAATTAGGGTAGAGCAGTTGTTAGTTTCAAGGGTTATTAACCCGCAGAGTGCTAATATCCTTTAAAATAAGGTGTGTGCTTTAGTTTTTATATAAATAGCCAAGCTGTATTTGCTTGGCTTTTTTGTGTCTGTTAAAAACTTCGTTTCTAAAATGGGATATTATTTCAATATGTTAAGTTGTTTTATTTTCATACAGTCTTGATTCTATTTTTATCTAATTAACATTAAATGCAACCTAAGACGTATATTGTACTGAGGAGTGTAAGTTTGTGTAAATTTCTTCTAATTAAGATTCATTATCAGCGCGTTTTAATTTAGAATGATCGTTCACTCTAAACTAAAAGGTATTTAACATGCAGCGTTCCCGCATCGCTTTATTTGTATTGTCAGCCCTCGTCGGTTCTGTTGCTTTAACTGGTTGCGATCAGGCTGCTGAGCAGTCACAAGCTTCAGCTCCTAAAGCTGTACCAGTGGGTGTACTTACATTAAAAAGCCAAGCGCTTACTCTCAAAAAAGAACTTCCTGGTCGTATCAGTGCATTTCAAATTGCTGAAATTCGCCCACAAGTAAGTGGTATTGTGCAATCTCGTTTATTTGTAGAAGGTAAAGAGGTTAAACAAGGCCAGGCTCTGTATCAAATAGACCCTGCGACATTTGAAGCAGACTTAGCAGCAAGTGAAGCAAGTGTTGCACGTGCTCAGGCGAGTATTTCAAGTAGTAAAGCTAAAGCATCTCGTTTTAGCGAGCTTTTAAAAATAAAAGCGGTAAGTCAGCAAGACTTTGATGAAGCAGATGCTGCATATAAACAAGCAAAAGCAGAATTATTAACGGCTAAAGCGCAGTTGAAATCGGCGCAAATTAACCTTGATTACAGCCATGTGTCGTCACCAATTAGTGGTCAAATTAGTAAATCAAGCGTAACAGTAGGTGCATTAGTAAGTGCCAATCAAAGTACTGCACTTGCTACAGTGACTCAGTTAGATCCAATTTATATCGATTTAACACAATCAAGTAATGAGCTTACCAAACTTAAAAAAGCAATATCATCAGGTGCTCTAAGTGTTGATTCGACTAGCCAAACTGACGTTGAACTTATTATGGAAGATGGTTCTGTTTATCCTCATAAAGGCACATTGCAGTTTTCTGAAGTGACAGTTGATCCAAGTACTGGCTCAGTAATACTACGTGCTAAATTTTCAAACCCAGAAAAATTATTACTGCCAGGCATGTATGCCCGAGCTTCTATTGTGGAAGGTGTTAAGGCGGGTGCTATTTTAGCTCCGCAACGTGGTGTTAGCCGTAATTCAAAAGGCGAACCAACAGCAATGGTTGTCAGCAAAGACAACACAGTAGAAAGCCGCGTATTAAAAGTAGATAGAACGATTGGTTCTGATTGGCTTGTTACTGATGGCTTAATGGATGGCGATAAGTTAATAGTTGAAGGTTTACAAAAAATCCGCCCTGGTGCACCAGTGAATCCATCTGAAATTCAATCGTCTGCTAAAGCCGATCAAGCGCAATAACGGAGAGTTTTAATGTCACGATTTTTTATCGATAGACCGATATTTGCTTGGGTACTCGCTATTGTAGTGATGCTTGCAGGTATTTTGGCGATTAGGAGTTTACCTATTTCGCAGTATCCTTCAATTGCACCACCTGCAGTGAGTATTACTGCAACGTACCCTGGTGCATCTGCACGTACACTTGAAGATACGGTAACGCAAGTTATTGAGCAAAAAATGAAAGGACTTGATGGCCTGCTTTATATGTCATCTACGTCTGAGTCGAGTGGTTCTGCTACGCTTACACTTTCGTTTAGCGCTGAAACTGACCCTGATATTGCACAAGTTCAAGTGCAAAATAAGCTAGCGACAGCGACTCCACTATTACCAGAAGCCGTACAAAGGCAAGGTGTTGTAGTTGCAAAGTCAGCGCGTAACTTTTTAATGGTTTATGCTTTTGTGTCTAAAGATGGCAGCATGACCAATATTGATATTGGCGATTATGTTTCATCAAACGTGCAAGATATTGTCTCGCGTGTTGAAGGCGTAGGTGAAGTGCAGCTGTTTGGTTCTCAGTACGCGATGCGTATTTGGTTAGACCCTTCAAAGTTACAAAATTATAAGCTTACACCTGCTGATATTAGTGCATCAATTAGTGCGCAAAATGCACAAGTATCTGCCGGTCAACTTGGCGGTATGCCTGCCGTTGATGGTCAGCAACTTAATGCAACAGTAACGGCTCAAAGTCGATTACAAACGCCAGAGCAATTTGAACAAATATTGGTTAAAACCAATCCAGATGGCTCTTTTGTACGTCTAGAGGACGTTGCTAGAGTAGAGCTTGGCGGTGAAAGCTACCGCGTTGTTGCTCGTTACGATGGGCAACCTGCATCAGGATTAGGTATTAAATTAGCCAGTGGTGCTAACGCACTTGATACTGCCGCTGGAGTTAAAAAAGCAATTGAAGAGCTAAAACCGTTTTTCCCTGAAGGGTTAGATGCTGTTATACCTTACGACACAACGCCGTTTGTATCGTTATCTATTGAAAAAGTTATTCACACCTTAATTGAAGCTGTTGTACTTGTTTTTGTAGTTATGTATTTGTTCCTACAAAACTTTAGGGCAACACTTATACCAACAATAGCAGTGCCAGTGGTTTTACTAGGTACGTTTGGTATTTTGTACACCTTTGGTTATTCAATAAATACGCTAACGATGTTTGCGATGGTACTTGCCATAGGCTTATTGGTAGATGACGCAATCGTTGTGGTAGAAAACGTTGAGCGCTTAATGACCGAGGAAAAACTCTCGGCACTTGAAGCTACGCGTAAATCGATGGATGAAATTAAAGGCGCGCTGGTAGGTATTGCCATGGTGCTTTCTGCGGTATTCATCCCAATGGCATTCTTTAGTGGCTCTACCGGTATTATTTATCGTCAGTTTTCTATAACACTGGTATCGGCGATGGGGTTATCTGTTTTAGTTGCTCTTATTTTAACGCCTGCATTGTGTGCAACGCTTTTAAAACCAAGCCATGTACATAACAATGAGACGTTATTTGGCCGATTTTTTACAGGCTTTAACCGTGGTTTTGATAAAACAAATTCAGGTGCACAAAGCTTTGTAGGCCGTATGCTTACGCACTCTAAACGCTACTTACTTATTTATGGCGTGATTGTGGGCGGTATGGTTTATGTATTCTCAAGCTTGCCAACGGCATTTTTACCTGACGAAGACCAAGGTATTTTGTTTAACCAAGTATCATTACCGGCAGGCTCTACAACACAGCAAACGCTTGAGGTTGTTAAAAAGGTAGAAAATCACTTTTTAAACGATCAATCTGAAGCCGTAAACGGTATTTTTACCGTTACTGGTTTTAGTTTTGCAGGCTCTGGCCAAAACTCAGCAATTGCCTTTGTTAACCTTAAACATTGGGATGAACGTCAACGCGATGACTTATCGGTACAAGGTGTTGCAGGTAAAGCGATGGGTTACTTTTCGACTATAAAAGAAGCGTTTGTGTTTGCATTCCCGCCACCTGCAATTGTTGAACTGGGAACTGCTAATGGCTTCAATATTTTCTTACAAGACCGTGTAGGCCTAGGGCATGACGCACTTTTGGCTGCACGAAATCAGTTATTAGGTTTAGCAAGCCAAAGTCCAATTTTAGCGGGCGTACGTCCAAATGGACAAGAAGATATGCCAGAACTACAACTTGATACAGATTTGGCAAAAGCCGAAGCGCTTGGTGTGTCGCAAAACGATATTAACAGTACACTTTCGACAGCATGGGGTAGTAGTTATGTGAATGACTTTATTGACCGTGGTCGAGTTAAAAAAGTGTATATGCAAGGTGATGCACAATCGCGCATGGTGCCTGAGGATCTAAATAAATGGTATGTGCGCAATGACAATGGCGATATGGTGCCGTTTTCAGCGTTTGCTAGTGCCTACTGGACGTATGGTTCGCCACGTTTAGAGCGTTACAATGGTTTTTCAGCAATGGAAATTCAAGGTAGTGCAGCGCCGGGTTACAGTACAGGCCAAGCAATGGATGAAATGGAGCGTTTAGTTAAACAATTACCTAATGGTATTTCGTCTGAGTGGACCGGTATTTCATTCCAAGAGCGCTCAAGTAGTGGTCAAGCACCTTTACTATATGGCTTATCGCTATTGTTTGTATTTTTATGTTTAGCTGCACTTTATGAAAGTTGGTCGGTGCCGTTTGCGGTAATGATGATTGTGCCACTGGGTATATTTGGTGCAATTATGGCGGCGCTTGGCGGTGGCTTATCTAACGATATTTACTTGCAGGTAGGTTTGTTGACCACCATTGGTTTAGCCTCTAAAAATGCAATATTAATTGTTGAATTTGCTATTCATAAAATGGATGAAGGACTAGGGCTAGTTGATGCGGCTATTGCAGCTGTACGCTTACGATTACGTCCAATACTCATGACTTCGATGGCCTTTATTTGTGGTGTTTTACCACTTGCAATAGCCTCAAGTGCGGGTTCTGGTGCGCAAAATGCGTTAGGTATTTCAATTAT
Source organism: Pseudoalteromonas sp. SWXJ133 (assembly GCF_015864365.1). Taxonomy (NCBI): domain Bacteria; kingdom Pseudomonadati; phylum Pseudomonadota; class Gammaproteobacteria; order Alteromonadales; family Pseudoalteromonadaceae; genus Pseudoalteromonas; species Pseudoalteromonas sp. SWXJ133. The sequence goes on along the minus strand of NZ_JADYXJ010000017.1, from coordinate 74,607 downwards.
TGGTGGCACACTCGCATCATCAATATTAGTAGTTGTATTTGTACCGTTGTTCTTTGTGTTAGTTCGCCGTGTATTTCCTGGTAAAACTAATGAGACAACAAAGGAGAGCGCAGAATGAGCATTAAAACATTCAGCCTAAGTGCCATTGCTTTATTGGTACTAAGTGGTTGCCAACTTGCACCAGAGCAAAAAGATCTTGCTCTACCAGTATCTGATGCTTATGCATCAGGTACTGAGCAAAGCTCTGCACAGCAATTAAATTGGCAACAGTTTTTTAATGATGAAAAACTACAAACATTAATTACGCAAAGCCTTGAGCATAATAAAGACATGCAAATTGCTGTGCTTAACGTGCAGCGTGTTCGTGGTTTGTATCAAATTGAAGATTCTGCTTTGTATCCGTCGCTTGATTTAAACGCATCTGGTACGCGCCAGCGTTTACCTGCTGATTTATCGGGTACTGGCGATGCAGCTATTAGCTCGCAATACAGTGCAACAGTGGGCATTACCTCTTACGAGTTAGATATTTGGGGTAAAGTGCGCAATCAATCGGCGCAAGCATTGCAAAATTTATACTCTACAGAGCTTAGCCAATACAGTACGCAAGTGTCTTTAATTTCCGAGCTTGCAAATGCATGGCTTAATTACGCAACAGACTTACAACTGCTAGAGCTTGCAAAAGAAACGTTAACCTCTCAGCAAGAGTCATTATCGCTTACACAAAAAAGCTTTGATTTAGGTGCAACGTCTTCAATTACGCTTGAGCAGCTTAGAAGTACAGTTGCTACAGCAAAAGTAGACATAGCAACTTACAAACGTTTGTTAAAGCGTGATAAAAGCGCGCTTGATTTATTAGTGGGCAAATCTGTTTCGGCTGATTTACTGCCTAATAAAGACCTTACTAATTTGATTAGCATGCCAGAAGTACCGGTTGGCTTACCGTCTGATTTGCTTTCGCAGCGCCCAGATATTAAAGCTGCTGAGCATTTACTGCTTGCCGCTAATGCCAATATTGGTATTGCACGAGCGGCGTTTTACCCAAGTATTAGCTTAACGGCTAATGCAGGGTCTGCTTCAAGTGATTTAAGTGGCTTGTTTGATTCGGGCTCAGGTACATGGAGTTTTGTACCGTCAATTAGCTTACCTATTTTTAATATGGGACGTAACCAAGCTAATCTTGATGTAGCAAAAGCAGATCAAGAAATTGCAGTGGCAACGTATCAGCAAAAAATTCAAAATGCGTTTCGCGAAGTGGCTGATGCACTTGCTGATAGAGAAGGTTACCAAGAGCAATTAAGTGCCCTTGATATGCTTATAAGTAGCCGACAAATCACATTTGATTTATCAAAAATGCGTTACGAAAAAGGCGCAGATAGCTACTTGCAAGTACTTGATGCTCAGCGTACATGGTACGGCGCGCAGCAACAGTTAATTTCGGGTCAGCAAGCGTATCTTGCAAGCCAAATTAACTTGTACAAAGCGCTTGGTGGCGGATGGAACGTAACCAGTGAAACAGCTCAGGAAGAGAAATAATATTTGCGGCTTTTAAAGCCGCATTACATATTTATATAGCGAGACTATTTATAGCTCTTGCTTTACTGAGTTTATGACTTGGTAGTGGAGTTGAACATGAAGCCTAAAGCAAAAAGGCAAACAGATCCCGCGATAGCACTGGCTAGGCGCGAACAAATACTAACAGCTGCTGCAGAGTGTTTTCGCCGAAAAGGTTACCACGGTGCAGGCATGGCTGAAATATCTAAAACGGCAGGGATGAGTGCGGGCCATATTTATAATTACTTTGAAAGTAAAGAAGCCATTATAGAAAGCATTATTGAAAAAGACATGGAAGAAATGTTTTCTATCTTCCAACAGTTTGAAGATCACCCAGGTGATGTTTTAGCAGCTCTTTTAGATGGCTTAAACATTGGTGTGCAAAGGCACATGGACACAGGGGCATGTGTAGTTGATTTAGATATGATGGCTGAAGCAGGTCGAAATGTTAAAGTAGCTTCATTGCTACGTGATATGGATACTCAAGCACGCGGGCGCATGAGACAGCTTTTAACAAGCGAGCGAAGTGCGCTCAAAGACATTGATGAGCTTGAACTTGAAAGTCGAATTAATGTTATTTTTTCGATGATGGCAGGGTTATTACTTAGAAAGTTACTCTACCCAGAGTTAACCGAAGAAACAGTGTTAATAGCGCTTCGCCCTGCGATGAAAACATTACTGATGCCATTTGATGAAGCGCAGTAACGCTCAAAATAAATAACTAAAAGTAAGCTAGCCAATACTTTGGCTAGCTTTTTTATTTTAGTCTATTTAAAAGCGCTCGATTGACCACTGAAGTGCAATGATTGCGATAGCAACGGAGCCCATTGGCATTAACCACTTTTTATACCAAGTGTAGTGTCGTACATAAATGAGTATTGGTAAGGCTACTAGCAAGATACTAAGTTGGCCGATTTCGACGCCTAAATTAAACGCCAATATACTAAGCAGTTGATAGTCGCTCGACAAGCCAAGTTCGCCAAGTACGCTCGCAAATCCCATCCCATGCAGTAAACCAAAAGCAAAAGTAAGCCAACCTAAACGAAGTACCAACGGCCACACATTATTTAATGCTGCAAATAAAACCGATATAGCAATTCCAAGCTCTACCCAGCGGCTATTTGGTGATACAAAGTTCATAGCTGTTGCGGTAAGCGTAATAGAGTGCGCAAGCGTAAACGCGGTTACTATCCATGCTGTGTGTTTAATAATTTGTTTTTTAGAGCTAATACCTTGCCATGCTTTATCGCTGCGTTTTAAAACACAGGTAAGTAACAGGGCGATTAAAAATAAAATATGATCAATACCAATCCAAATATGTAAAACACCCTGATACACGTATTGATTAAACGTACTTAAATAACTTGTTTGCTCAAAGCTGAACGTTTGTTGTGCCTCGTTGATATTAAATACACGAGATACACCGTTTATATTTACGATGGATTTATGATTGGCATCGGTATTAAAAAAAGCAGAATAGGAAAGGGAGATTGCTTCATTGTCATCACAACTAAACAGCAGCGGAATAACCAAATAAGGCTGATTAAAATGGTTATCTAGCTGATAGATACCTTCACTTTTTAAAGGGCATGATTGCGCGTTTTGCGTGATATTTAAATTTTCTTCAATGAAGTTATTAATTGAGCTGCGTTTTGCTTTTATTTCTGTCCACGAAATTTGCCCGTTTTTATCTAAATCCAGAGGAACTGCGTGCTCTAAGTCGGCTATATTAATTTGCCAGGTACCCGTGTATTGGTTTTTGTTGGTGTCGTTATTGTTCTCGCTATTTAAGGTTATATAACTTGTACTTAGTTGATGGGCAAAGCTGTAAGTTGAAAAAATGCACAGCATTAAAGTGAGTATAAATAGATAAGGCGTTTTCATAGTGTGTCTCGTTGCATCGCTTTTGCTTGAATAAGTAATTGCTCATCGGTGCTCATTTTAGCCTGTTGCCAATTAATATGAGCCCAGTAAAGTGCTTTTTCGCGATTTGGTTGTACATCAAGGTAATATTTAGCTAAGTCACTTGCATGAAAAGAATCTTTACGAAGCTCTCGTAGTGTAACTCTTTGCGCCATTGTATTTTGCCATTTTTTATCGCGTTTATTTAGTTTTTTTTCTGCGATTGAAAGTCTTAACAAAATAGCATCCTCTAAATTACTTTTATCAGGAAGCAGTACGCTTAATGTATTTAATACTTGTTGCGGTTGATTTAGAGCAATTTGAATATCGGCCCATAAAACAATAAGGCTCACAGGGGCTTGAACTAAATCTACACTTTGTAAGTGAGACAACGCTTGTTTGTAGTTGTTTAAACGGTAGCTCATTTCACTTAAAACATGGTTTGTAGCTAGGCTAGTTTGATTATTATTTATAATTTTTACTAATGCTTGGTAGCTGTCTAAAACGCTTTCATGTTGGCTTTGTACATCGAGTACACAGGTGCTAGCAGTAATAGTGCTTACTTGCCCAATTAAGGCTACGCAGTGTTTTTTTGCTTGTGCGAACTTACCTTGAGTCATAAATATATTGGCTAGCAATAAATGGCTATTATTATGTTTTGGCTTGGCAATCAAAACGTTGTTAGCGATGTTAATTGCTTCGTCAAAAAGGTGCTCTTTTTGTAAAACACGAGCATATAGGTAACCAATTTGAGGTGTGGGTGTTTGTTTATATAGCTGGGCTAAACGGGTTTTAAGTAGCCCCTGTAAGCGCTCTGTTTGGCCTGCATATTGGCTATTAGTCACTAATGTATTTATTTCCTCAACAGACAGAGAAGCACTAAGTGTTGAATTACTTGAGGCAATAACTGCGTCATCTTTTGGTGTAAAAGGAGCCGCACTCACCGCGAAAGAGGTTAAGCAAATAGCAATAATAGTGAAGGGTTTAAATACTGATAAATGCATTATAAATATCCTTTGAAAAAAGCCATCCATGGCCTGTCAGCTTAATTACTTGTTTAGTTGCTAATTTAGTTACCGTTTGTTGAAATTAATCCATCAACATCGGTATCGGAGTTTGTAAACACGCGACCATTGACTGATAGCGGCTCTGCATTCGGGCTTTGATTAAATGCATCGGCTGCAAATTGAGCAAAGTCAACTTGCAGCGCCTCAATCGTAATAATTATTGTGGCAGTAACTTGCGAATTAACACCATCACTTACACCAAACATAAAGCTATCTGAACCTGTCGCTTCTTTATTTGGTGTATAGGTAAAATTACCGTCGCTATTAACGGTAACAGTACCGAGTGTTGGCTCACTTGTTAACGAGTAAGTAAGTGAATCGCCATCGTTATCGCTCGCGCTAAGCATATCGGTAATGCTTACTTCAGTTTGTGTTGTCAGCATTGCATCGATTGCTGTAGGTGCGGTGTTTACAACCGGTGTAGGTTGTTTTTTATCGTCATCGCTACTACATGCACCCAATGTTAATGCACTGAGGAGAACACAAATATGGGTAGTTTTTAAATTACGCATTAGTTAACTCCTTATTTAGATCCTGCAATAGGTGTTGCAAGGTATGGGAATGTTGAGTCCATCATTGTTGCATCAACAGGTGCGCCATCAGTAAATGGAACTGTACCCGTATTAGCATCCTCTGGTGTACAAAGGCCTAAGTCAGTGTCTTCGCCATTTACAGGAATAGGATGACATAAACGACCCATCACAACGCGCAGTGCAATATCAACCACATCATCACCTGGGCGACGACCATTTGGGAAACCAGCTAAGTCATTACCAGCTACACCAAATGCAGATTGATCAGCTTGCGCTGTTGCTACTATGGCTGTGTTTAAACGCAGCATTTCTGAAGGTGTTACCGTTGCTTGCTGATTAACGTCTGCAAAACCCGTTAAAAATGCAGTGATTAAATCAGTACGCGGGAAGTTAGTGGGTGCCAGCGTTTCAAAGTTAGTATCTAGTGTTGTATTAACAGCATCTTTAAATAAAATATTTAATAACTCTGGTAGTGCAGGGTGAGATACATAATCTAAAAATTGTGCATCATCTTTCGGGTGCGCTGTTGAGAATGTGTCTTTATCTTTAATGCCAATTACAAGCTCATTTACAAGTGGGTTACCTAGGCGTGAAACCTGAGTTAATGCACCACCGTTTACAGCATTATTTGCAAATTTAGCATTTGGGTTTAATACACGTGCTTGAGGTAAGCTTGCTGTTGTCCACGAGCCAATTACACCGTTACCTTCACCAACAATACAACTCTTTGGTATTTCGATAGCGATTGATGTGACGTTCTTATCTGCAAGATCGTCGTTATCAGCCGATTGCGTTATACCACCTGGAAAACCACCGCCGTCACCAGCACCAGGGGCGCTGTCACCCTCTACAGGTACATAGTTAACTAAATCAAATGTTTTACCTAGGTTAACTACAAACGGGTCTTTACGCTGTCCTACAAAAACTTGTGCCATGCTTTCACAGTTAGGAATTGAAACCTGATACACAAATTGGTCAGCGTAAGTTTGGTAATCGCTCATTGAACCAAATGTTTTATTGCCCACATAATCAAGTGGTTTAGAAAATGTACTTGAGTTTGATGCTGTGTTGTTTAGTAGCGTTGTTTCGCCAGTACGCTGTGCGCCACTAATCATGCTCATTGTGTATGATTCGCTAAAATTTGCAGCGCTGTCATCACCGGCAGATACACCGCCTACATTTTTAAGTGGTACAGACACGGTGCGTTGATTACCTTCAGGTCCAACAGTTAATTGCACACCTTGGTTATCATTAGGAAGCATGCTTTTAAAGTTAAACGCAAATGTAATATCTTCAACAGCATCGCCGTCGTTATCTATATGAATGCTGTAGGTAGCATCTGGGTCCATTGCAAAGTAATTAGGACCGCCGTATGCATCTTGCAGCGGGATATAGTTAGCAATTAATGTTACAAAATCATCACGACCTTGCTCGTAACTATTAAATACATAAAAATCGGTTGAATCTAAAGTCGGGAAACGGCTTATATTTGGCGCTTCTCTGTGGCTTGATGCTTCACTTGGTGCACTTACAAACGTACTACATATTACTACTGCGAGTATTGATGGAGTTAAAGCTTTCATGACTTTGTCCTTTAGTTTTGATTGAAGTCATAGCTAATAACGGGGCAGGATTTAAATTGGATGCAAAAAAGTTAAATTATTTTTATTTTTTGTTAATAAAGTTTTGAAGAAGGTTGGCTGCTTTATGTAAGCAGCCAACTTTGGTCATAATAGTAGGGTTATAAAAGTACTAGCTCTGTGGTGTAAAGCACTTCAGTAGGAGAACCATTTGGTGAGCCGCCAATAGGTTCTAAGCTTACGGCTAGCAATGCAATATCACTTGCGTTAAAACGGTTATCTTTTAATAATATTTTACTGCCTTGCTTGGGAAGTAAACCCAGTGAAATAGGTGCATCTTGCCCTTTTAAAATCATCCACAACTCATAATCTTTATTAGTTTGGGCAACCAATTGGCTACTGGCTTTAATTGAGAGCCCTTGCTCGCTTACATCAATAAACCATAATGATTGTTTATCTTGATTTTGAACCAAAGCAATTTGTTGAGTGTGCATAACATTGGTACTAGGTTGAATAACCAAAAAGGCTAAAACAATACACGCAGCAGTTGCCACAAAAGACCATGTACGCCAAATTGAAGGCTTGGTATGTATGACTGTTTTACTTGTTTGTGGCCTGTTTTCAATACGCTGTAGTATATTTACCCATACATCGTCACGTGGCGTTTGCGGTGTAATAGCACTCGCTAAGTTGTTTAGGTTTTGCTCCCATAGACTTGTTGCTTCACGTGCTTGATTTGAGTTAAGTAACAGACGCTGAAAACGCTTACGGGCAAGCCCTCTAAGTGTGCCAAGCACGTACTGCCCAGCAAGCGCGTCTAATAGTTCGGGTTTATTATAATTCATAATGTTAAACACCTTTGTAGCTGCATAAGCCCACGCCTGATCCAGCTTTTAACTGTACCTAACGGCGTTTCTATATGATCCACTAACTCGCTATGACTCAGCCCCTTATAATAAGCTAAGTGAATAGCTTGTTTTTGTTGCGGCTCAAGCTGTTCGATACAATTAACCAGTTTTGTTTCTTCATCGTAATTAACGTCAACACTTTCATTTTCATATTCGTCATCGCCTAACGACTGCTCTTTTCGTACTTTGTGATAGCGCAGTGAGTCAAGACTTCTATACCTAACTATACTTATCATCCAACTAATAACGGTGCCTTTAGAGGCGTTATATTCAGATGCGTTATGCCAAATTTTTATAAAAGCGTCTTGTAGTGCCTCTTCCGCATAAGCTCTGTTAGTGAGCATATTTAAACTAATAGCAAAAAGTTTGCCGCTAGTTTGTTGATATAAACTTGAGAAAGCATTTTTGTCTCCTTGTGCTGTTGCGCACAAAAGAGGGAGTAAATCATCGTTATCCATAGGGGTCCTGTTTTTCTTATTATCATTGAGTAAACGGTTGAGAGTGTGATTTGGATGCAAAAAATTTAATTGATTTTTAGATTAGCTGCTTTATACGTTAGTACAAGCAATAACCGATCAGTGTTTGAAATTTAGACGTGTAAGTATAATTTATTCACATGTTTGTAAAAAATGCACAAAGAGCAGATTGCACTTAAATTTATTTTATTATTAACATTATATATCAATAGCTTATAATTTTAATTTGAATTTAAAATGCCATTTATATGGCGTGATATTTGCAAAAGAGTACATAAAGCCGTTTAAATTAAAATTAGAAAATCGGAATTATTTACACAAAGGAGAAACTATGTGGGCTGCAATTGGTTATTCACTTTTAGCATTACTACTTATTTTTATTGGTTGGGAAGTAAACTCTGTTTACTTTGCTATTGTTTTTTATTGGACTGCACTGTCACTTTTATTAGTGAGTACCGCATATATTTTTAATACAGCAAAAATATTTAGAAAACGTGAAAATGGGGTGATCCCATTTTATATACGTTGGGCGTTTGTGCCATTTTTATTTGGTGTGCAAATTTATAATGCCTGGTCACGTAAGCGCGATAAAGTGCCGCCAATTCAAAAAATAAACGAAAACCTATTTTTAGCTTGCCGATTATTTCCCTCAGACATAGACACATTAAAAGATAACGGAATTACTGCAATTTTAGACGTTACGTGTGAATTTGACGGACTCGAGTGGAGTTCAACACAAGAGAATATAAATTACTTAAACATTCCGGTGCTCGATCATAGTATTCCTACCCATTCTCAGTTAAATCAGGCTATTAATTGGATACATCATCATATTAAAGAAAACCGTCGCGTAGTTGTACATTGTGCTTTAGGCCGTGGGCGCTCTGTTTTTGTAATGGCGGCTTATTTATTGAGTCAAAACAAAAATGCAGATGTACATGAAGTACTTGCACAAATAAAGGAAACCCGCGAAACCGCAAACTTAAATAAGCATCAACTTCGTCATTTAGCTAAGCGTCATAAAAAAGGCGAGCTGCTGATTAAAAACAAAGCAGTTTTAATTGCAAATCCAGTATCTGGTACACGATTATGGCAAGAAAAAGAGCACTTAATTGTTGCGCGGTTATCGGCCTATTACGATTTAAAAGTACTTACTACTTCACATGACGTTAACGGTATTGAGCTTGCTAAACAAGCGATTACGCAAAAACCAGACATGATAATAGCGTGTGGAGGCGATGGTACAGTGGCCGAAGTTGCAAGCGTACTTGTAAATACACAATGTAAGCTAGGTATTATACCAATGGGGACTGCAAATGCACTTGCGCATGTATTGATGGGGATTAGCTCTAAATTTATTCCTGTTGAACAAGCCTGTGATTTAATAATTGATGGTCAAACAAGCACAATAGATACCGCTTATTGTAATAACGAATTAGTACTTTTATTAGCGGGCATTGGTTTTGAGCAATCAATGATTGAAAAAGCAGATAGAGAGTCGAAAAATAAATCGGGGCAACTTGCCTACTTAAATGGTTTTTTTGAAGCCTTTGGTGAGCAAAAATCACAGCTACTTAGTGTAAAACTCGATGATAATGAGCCGAAAGAAATATGTACAAATAGCTTTATTGTGGCTAATGCTGCGCCTTTTACAACGTTATTGGCTCAAGGTGGTGGGCAGCCAGATCATAGTGACGGGCTTCTTGATGTAAATTGGCTAACACCAAATAATGAAAATTCTACGACAATATTGAGTATTGCAGAACTGATGTTTAGCAGTTTAACGCAAACACATTTAGCTATAAATTCGCATCATACAAATGCAAAAAGAGTCGAGGTGACAGGTGAAGGAGAGCTTAAGTACGTACTTGACGGTGAAGTTAAAACTGCTCACAAACTCGTTATTACTATTGAGCCGGCCTCATTAAATGTGATTTGCAAAGAGCAATAAATCGCGCTAATTACAATCAAAAAAGGAGCTAAATTAGCTCCTTTTTTACATCATTTTTTAATTGATGGCCAAACAAACCCTGTTGTATCCGGGGCTTGAGAAGATGTTTCTCTCGGCGCACTTTTTGGTCTACGAATAGGTTTGTTATTTATAGTGTGAATATAAAGTGCTTCCACTTTATCGCGAGCCCAAGGCGTTTTACGCAAAAACTTTAAACTCGATTTAATGCTCGGTTGATCAGTAAAGCATTTGATTTTTACTTGCTCGCCAAGTGTTCTCCAGCCAAGTCGCTGTTCTAACTCAACAAGTATTTGTTCTAACGTTACCCCATGTAAAGGGTTTTTAGGTTGATTATCCATAGCCATACTACTTATTTAAACTGCGTGCATTGTAGCTCAAATCAGCTTTTAGCGCTAATTCACAGTGATTTTTTTAGGAGCTGTTGGGTAAATAGCATTACCCTGTTTATCTATTTTCAGCCAGATTAACTCGCTGTTACTGTGTTGAGGGTTTTTAGCTCCACACAAAAGTGTAAATGAGTGGATTTGTATTAATGCACCCTCGCTATAGCGTTTGTTGTCGAACCAACAACTAGACCCTTCGTTTACAAACTGGCTTGCGTCAACAATTGAATGGGTTTTGAGCGTTGTTGCTTCACTAATTATTGAATACGATAAACTGCTAAAACAAAAGCATAGAATTAAAAAGTTGCGCATTAGAGACCTTCAAATAGAGAGTGGTTAAAAATAATACATTAAGCTAAAAAACGTGCTAGTGTAAAGTACATAATGTTATTTTAATTATAAACTTAGTTATACGCAGAACAATAAAAAGGTGCGCGCACATGCAATTTAATCAAACAATGATCGAAGAATTCACACTATTAGCAAAGTTTCCTCGCGACAGTAAAATGCAGGGTATCAAATTACATTCAGACGCAGAGCCAAGCTTACTTAGTGCAGCGCAACGCTTATTCGAAAAAGGGATCATAAATAGCCCAGATGGCGGATATTTAACTGATCTGGGCTTAGATTTAATTGACCACATTACGGTTATTCATAGTGCGCTACAAAGTTAGCTAACCTGAACTCTGGTTAGTTACTAAACTAGCTTAATTTGCATCGGGTTGATTTTGCGGTGCAGCATCATTAAATGCAGCTAATTTATTACAGTGTTCGTAAATGGCTGCAATTTTTGGATAAGCGCTCATATCTACGTTAAAACGAATTGCATTAAATACTTGCGGCACTAAACAAATGTCAGCAAGTGTTGGTTGATTACCAAAACAGTAGTCATCATTTTCGTTTAGCATCAGTTCTATTTTTTCAAAACCAACTTCTATCCAATGTCGATACCACTTATTTTTAGTCTCGTCATCAACACCTAATTCGTTCGACAAATACTTCAGCACGCGTAAATTATTAACAGGATGAATATCGCAGGCAATGGCAAAGCTTAAATTTCTTATTTGTGCTTTTTGCCACGCAGTCCCCGTAATTAATGGCGATTGCGGATAAGTTTCATCAAGCCACTCCAGAATTGCAAGTGACTGTGCTAATACACCGTCATCGGTTTCAAGTGCAGGTAGTAACCCTTGCGGATTCGTAGCTAAGTATTCTTCCCCAAGCTGCTCCGATTTTAAAAGGTTAACAATAGCAAGTTCATGATCAATTGCTTTTAAGTTAAGCGCTATACGCACCCTATAGGCCGCTGATGAGCGAAAGTAGCTGTATAATTTCATAATTAATCCTGTGAACCTGTAAATTGTTTTTTAATAGTACGCCAGCAATCGGTGTAGTTTGGTTGGCGTTCTTTACCTTCTAATGCATATTTTGTCGGTGAAATTATATAGCGCGACTCAAACATAAAGGCCAATGTGTTTTCGTATTTTTGTGGTGTAAGCTCAGTATTTGAGGCTTTTTCAAATACGTCGGCTTCAGGTCCATGTGGCGACATACAATTGTGTAAACTTGCACCACCAGGTACAAAACCATGCTCTTTTGCATCATACACACCCTCAATCAAGCCCATAAATTCACTCATAATATTACGGTGATAATACGGCGGGCGGAATGTATTTTCGGCTACCATCCAACGTGGTGGAAATATCACAAAATCGACATTTGCCATACCCTCAGTAGCAGAAGGAGAGGTTAGCACAGTGAATATAGACGGGTCGGGATGATCAAAACTTACTGTATTCATTACATTAAAACGCGATAAGTCGTATTTATAGGGTGAGCTATTTCCTGTCCATGCAACTACATCAAAAGGAGAGTGCTTTATTTCACAGCTAAATAAATTACCGTTGAATTTAGAAACAAGTTCAAAGTCACCCTCTTTATCTTCAAAGGCAGCTACAGGGTATTGAAAGTCTCTGTCGTTGGCATAACCGTTGGCACCAACAGGTCCTCGCTCTGCAAGCTCTAACGCATGGCCATAATTTTCACAAATATAACCACGCGCGGTATCGTCAATTAAATCAACAGAGAACTTAATTCCTCTGGGAATTACAGCAATTTCACCTGGTTTAATGCTTAACTTACCGCACTCGGTGTGAATTAATAACTCACCTTGCTGAGGAACAAACAACATTTCGCCATCGGCATTGCAAAAGTAACGCTCTTGCATTGACTGATTAGCGACATATACATGGATACCAATACCAGATTGCCCATTAGCACTGCCATTAGCAGCCATCGTTACCAAGCCATCAATAAAATCAGTAGGCTGTGAAGGCATATCAATAGGATTCCAACGTAGCATTGTTGGTGGTGTTACTGCTTCAGTGATTGGGGCTGTTCTTATTAGGCCGTTATCAATTGCTTGGTAATCACCTTGCACTACCGAAGGACGAAGGCGGTAAAACCAAGTGCGGCGATTTGAAGCGCGAGGAGCCGTAAATGCAGTCGAACTAAATTGCTCGGTGTATAAATCGTATTTAACCTTTTGTGGACTAAATTGTCCTATTGGCAGTGCACCGGGTAGCGCTTGTGTTTCAAATTCATTACCAAAACCTGTCATATAACTTAATAGTGTCGCCATTACTGACTCCTGTGAGAGGGGGGTTGGTTTAATATTATTTTTATTTCAGTTAAGATACTCTCAAGTGAGACTAATATCAAATGTGCAACTATGCACCTGTGTAAATATTAATGAACACCAAAGTAAGCCTTATAAAGCTGGGATAACCAAAAATGAAAATTGATTTAGCAACGTTCTTACCTTATCAATTAACGAATGTAGCAACACGTGTAAGTAACGACTTTGCCGAGGTTTATCAAACTAAATACGGTTTAAATATTCCCCAGTGGCGAATACTTGCTAATTTAGCGCAGTATGGCCAAAGCAACGCAAAGGATTTATGCACGCAAGCAAATATGGATAAATCAACAGTATCAAGGGCTATAAAAGTACTAATAGATAAAGGTTTGATGAGGAGTGAATTAAATGAGCAAGATAAACGCGTGGCCTTACTTGCATTGAGCCAAGCAGGGCAAAGCTTATATGAACAAATTGCACCCGATGCACTTAATTGGGAAAAGCAATTACTAAGCACTTTGACTAATGATGAACACGAAGTGTTAGTGAGTATTTTTGAAAAGTTAAATAACACATTAAAAGCATAAAAAAGCCCACCGAAGTGGGCTTTCAAAAGATGTTTTAGGTTACAGTTCTAAATTAGAAATCGTATTTGATACCTACTCGCATTTCCCAAAGAGAAGGGTTAACTTCTATACTTGTTCCTGCTGGATTGTTAAAGCTATTGTAAACATATTTACCATCAACAATATCAGCTGTTACGGCACTTTGAAGAGATGAACCGCTTTCTAACACACCCCAGTCATCATTTAACATATTACCAATATTGGCAATAGTAAAGTATGCAGCGCCTTTGTGGCCTTCTTTAAACCCTGCAAACTCTTGTTCTACTTTTAAGTCAAAAGTAACCCACCAATCACCATCAATACTATTTCGCTCTAGTATTTCACCGCGGCTCAGACCTTCACTACTAATCCAATCATTAAATGCTGTTAAATCAAAATCAGGTCCATAGCTAACAGTGCTATCGTCAACCGTTGGTACATATAATAATTGACGAGCATTATCATTATATCCAAAAGTGAAATTATTTTCATTTTCGAATGAGTAAGAATACGGCGATGTTTTCGATGCTTGGCCAAATAAGTTAAATTTAGTGTCATAACCGTCAAATAGCTCATAGCTATAAGCTAATGACATCGTGAAGCGATGTGGAATCTCATAATTTGATGTAGCAACACCTGGGTTTTCTGAGTCAGAAACAGCAATCCCATGGTAATTAGAGAATGCCACAGAGCTTGTCATTGGATGTACGTCTTTAGACTCTGTATAAGCATATGAAAGAGATAGATCAATTCCATTATCAAACGATTTACTCATACCAAATGATAATATATGGGAGTATGCATCGTCACCATCAACGTTTGTTAACAGGAAGTCTGAACCACCATTATAAATAGGGCGTCCATCAGGGGCCGTTCCAGTTTGTTCATATGCTAAATTTTGAACAATCGCTGAGTTTCTCTTATCAGTGTATAAATAATCTACGTTAAATACATAGTTATCTTCAGTGATATAGGTACCACCTAGTGAAAACTTCCACTCTGATGGAATTTCAAAATCAGGGTCAGTAACATTTACATCAGCATCTGCACCACCTAGCCCTACAGTATCATATAAACTTTGAGGAATATCGTAGCCAGGTTGACCATTGCCATTAAATGCTATCGTGTCAGCACCTAAGATTTGTAAATCGTCACCGCGAACTTGGACATTACGCACACCATCGTTCGAATAACTGTTAGAAATCCACACATTTGGATTACCACCTGAGTATAAGCCAATACCACCACGTAACTCTAATTGGTCATTATAAATCCAGTTAACACCTAAACGAGGTTGCAATAAATCAACACCATCAAGATTTTGACTATTTGAATAACCATAGCGGTCTTCAAAATTTTGGTTGAATGTTGGAGTATCATCACTCGTATACCAGTCATAACGAAGACCAACAGTAAACGTTACATCGTAGTCAACTAAATCAAATTTATCTTGAGCATATAAAGTATTTAAAGCATATTTAAACTCACCAGCAGCATCATCTGGATTTTGACTTGCCGCATTACCGTAATATATACGATCAGCTAAACCACTTTCAAAATCTGTTATAGAGTTGAAACGGTACTCACCTTGACTATGCTGTACAAATAAATTGAAAACATCTAGTTCCTCTCGTTCGTAGCCAAACGAGATTTCATGCTCTTCTAAGTAATAAGTACCGGCAAGTTTAAGCGATAAGTTATCGTAATTAAGTTTGTTTGATTGACGTGAATCATCCGGACCAAGGTAAACAGTTACATCACCTGTGTTGATTTGGAATTCACCAAAGCCTGATGCTGCATCTATAGAGTTTTGACGATTATCAAGCTTTGAGTATCCTACACGGATTTCAGTAGAAAAATTATCAGTCCAATCAGAGTAGAATGAAGTTACATAAGATTCTAACTTTGCACCACGTTCATAGAAATGGTTAGACAGAGCTAAACGCTCTGAACCAGTGTCTGATTGTGAAATTGCAAAGCCATCATTGTAATTGTATAAAAAGCTTGCTCGATGGGAATCATTAATATTCCAATCTAACTTCACTAAGATTTTTTCATCTTCAACAGGCATACTTGGGATTAAAGAACCTGGATCGTATGCATAGTTATCAATCGCTATTTGTGTTACTCGATCAATAGTCGCTTGATCTATACGACCATTTACAAAAGGTGAGTACTCAAAAATTTCTGCGCCTTCTAATTTTTCGTATGATGTAAATAGGAATAACTTATCTTCTATAAGAGGAAGACCTACATTAAAGCCATAACGTTTTTCTGAGTAATCGCCTAGATCCTGCTTATTACCTTTAATTGAATCTCCAGACAGTGAGTCATTAGTGTAATCATAGAAGAAACCACCAGTAAGTTCATTTGTACCAGATTTAGTTACTGCATTGATGTTACATGATGTAAAGCCACCGTACTGAACATCAAATGGAGCAAGCTCTACTGCAACTTGAGCGATAGAATCAAAAGAAAAAGGGATTCTTTCTGTAGGGTAACCACTTGAATTTAAACCAAAGTTATCGTTCATGCGAACGCCATCAAGGGTTAGGCTGTTAAAGCGAGGGTTACCACCACCACAATTAATCGCGCCAGCATTTGTTTCGTCAATGTAAATTCGAGGGTCTGCTCGGATTATATCTTTTAAATCGCGATTGATGGCTGGTTTGTTTTCTAAATCACTTAATGAAAATGTTGACGCAGGGCCTGTACCACCAGATTGAGAACTAATAGGTGCACCTGTTACAACAATTTGCTCCATTTGTTCTGAACTCAAAGCAACAGTAACTGGATAGGTTTGACCTAGTGTTAAATAAATATTTTCAAGCTCAGTATCTTGAAATTTATCTGAGTCTACAATTATTTTGTATGGACCACCAACACGTAACCCTTTAGATGAAAAGCTACCAGCTTCATTCACTGTTGTCGTTTTAGTTGAACCTGATGGGACGTGTATAACTGTAATTTTAGTACCGACCGCAGGACTACCATTTGGCCCTGTAATTTGACCTTTTACAGATGATGACGTTTCGTTAGCCATTGCAGCGCCACTCACACCAACACATGCTGCTATAGCAAGTGAAAGAGCTGTTTTGCGTAATTGAGTTTTCATTTAATTTTCCCGTGTAGTTATTAATTAAATTTTTATATTTTTATTTTAAATTTTTCAAAATAAACAGTTGAAGTTCATTTATTCAAAATCCGTTATTAGTGTACCTCATTTATTCGTTACAAATAAAATACAACTGCAATATATTTTTAATAAATAGCACTAATTTTGTCTATTTTAGTGTTTTTTTGAGCAATAGCTCTATATCGGGGTATATATTACGTGGGCTTTATGACAAACATGTGAAATCGAAAGTGGGATATAAAAAAACCCATTACAAATTTGCAATGGGTTTAATGTAACTCACAAATAACTTAACAAGCTATTGATGTAGTTTTTAATGCTTAAAATTTGTAGCTTATACCAATTTTAGCCTGCCAAGCGGATGACGATGAACTGATTTGCGAATAATTTCGCACATCAGCGCCATCATATGCTGTATCGATAATATAGCGTCCTTCATCATCTAAACCACCAAAGTCATAAATAGTTTGGTTTGCATAGCTTAAACGCTTTTCGATTCCCCAGTCACTGTTAAGTAAATTGGCAAAGTTATCAATCATGAAGTAAATTTCACCACTGTGGCCTTGTGCAAAACCAGGGATTTCTTGCTTGATACTTACATCCATGGTTGTTACCCAAGGCTGAGTCGCTGTGTTTTTACCAAGTATTTGGCCTCGTTCAGATATACCTGCTTTATTTAACAGCTGCTCTAACTGATTCCAATTCATTCCTGATTCACTCCAGTTTACGAGAGAATCATCAGCTCCTGTTGGAATGTAAGGTAAGTATGCGCCGTTAGTGTATAACGTACTTGTATCGCCTAAATCACTATCTTGGTACATATTCATCGTGTAGCTAAATGGACGACCTGAGCGACGTTCAAAGTAAACATTAAATTTGGTTGCGTAGCCTGAGAAAAATTCAGTATTGTAACCTAAATTAATTTTAAAACTGTGTTCCACTTCGTAAGAGCCTCGTGCAGCAAGGTCCTCGTTACGGTTAACAGTAACATTATGTTTGTAGTTACCTTCAGCTTGCGATGCTGAACCAATAGAAGATTCAGTTACGTCTTGATGTGCATAACTAAAAGAGGTAAATAAACCGTTGTCCCATTCTTTAGCAAGGCCTGTTGAGATAATAATTGAACGACCATCTTCAGATGAGTTAGTCATTACGATATCAGCATTATCAAAATTGTTGTAAATAGTTTGGTTTATAACACGCTCACCATCGGCTGCTAATCCAACTGGTTGAATTGAAGCATTGTGCCATACCGCTTCATTTTCTTTTTTATGGTAAGCGATTTCTGCTTGCCACTTAAAACCATTACCTAATAGTTCAGAGTCGAATTCATATTCAAAACCAATTTGAGTACGAATACTTGAAGGCAATTTAAAATTAGGGTCTATAAAAGCAACGCTGCCGCTGCCTTTTTCTAATGAGTTTTTAATTTCATTAGGTACCTGCGTAATATCAGCTTGGTTATTCGCGAAGTATTCGTTGATCACGCTAGAAGGAGCGGTTACCTCTGTAATACCGTCAGCTTGGAATGAGTTGTTATACCATACGTTTGGTATCCCACCTTGGAAGCGACCAATACCACCACTTATTGTAAGTGCTTCTGTAGCATAATATTTGAAGCCAATACGCGGTAAAATAATATCTAGTCCGTCAAGGTTCTCTTGATTAGTAAAGCCATAGGTATTAGCAAAGTTTTCATTAAGCGTTGGTTTGTCATCTGATGATAAGCGCTCGTAACGAATGCCAGCAGTCATTTCTAAGTCATCGCCAATGTAAAACTTATCTTCAATATAAAGCGCAAGTTGGTTACGCGTTACATCATAAGCTTTATCAGATGAATTATTAGTATAGGCATTTTTGTACTCAAAAGCGTATGGGTAGTTACCATTTTCATCTTTTTTCGAATCTTTAGCTTCAAAACTTACCATGCGGTTTTCAAAATCATCTAAGCTTTTAAACTGCCACGACCCTAATGAATCTTCGGCAAATAGGTTATAAAGTTTTAATGACTCGTACTGCGCACCAAAGTTAATTTCATGCTCATCCATTAAATAGGTTGCATCAAACGTAAGCGTTAGGTTTTTAGTTTCAGATACGTTAGCGTGGCGGGTGCTGTCTGTACCAAAAGCAAATTGAGCGCCTGTACCACGACCATTTATTTCTTCTTCATAGACACTAACACTGCCTATATTTGAACGTGTATTGCTGTTTGAAGTTACGTCTTTATATGCAATGCCGACCTCAGTAGAGAAGTTGTCACTCCAATCTGAGTATAATTTAGTTGAAAAATTATTAAACTTAGTAACATAAGCGTAAGTGTTAGATCGCATAACAACAGAGTTACCACCGCTACTGCTATTGCGCTCGTCTTGATCGTCTTGCCACTGATACGTGAAATCTAGGCGATGTTCATCGCTAGCATTCCAGCTTAGTTTTACTAATAAGCTTTCGTTGGTATCTTCAGGCGCGCCGGCTAATGAATCGGTCAAGCCGTATTCATTATTTAAAATAGAAATAAAACGGTTATAGTTAGCTTTAGTAGTATTAAATTCGTTAGCCGCACCAGAGCCGTCAAAGCCGTAATCTAGGTCTTGTTCGCTTGACCATTTAGAATAGTTTACAAAATAAAACAGCTCATCTTCAAGGATAGCGCCACCTACGTTAAAACCATATCGTTTTTCTGACTGGATAGGCTCGACATCATAAAAAGAATAAGTTTTATGACCTGTTAATGGATCTAATTCATCTTCTTCACGAATACTTTTTACGTCACCAGCTATCTCAGGAGTAGATATTTCATAAAAGCCAGAGAACTTAAACTCATTTGTACCAGATTTTGTTACTGCGTTAATAGTACCGCCACCAAAGTTACCTTTAGAAGCCGAAAATGGAGATACATCAACAGAAACTTGCTCAATAGCATCAAGTGCTACAGGAGGCTGAGAAGTAGGGTAGCCACCGAAGTTCAAGCCAAAGTCGTCATTTTGACCGATGCCATCAACAGTTAAACCATTCGAGCGAGGGTTACTACCTGCAAAAGTTAGCTCGCCATTACCGTTAATACTGGCAAGTGGGTTTAAACGCGCAATATCTTTAATATCACGATTAAAGCTTGGCATATTTTCAATCGTGTCAGAGCCAAATGTACTGCTAGAGCCACCTGATTGTTGAACGATTTTATAACCAGATACTTCAATCTTTTCGATATTTCGCGGAGCAAGCTGCGAGCTTAAACGGTAAGTTTCACCAAGGTTCAAGTAGATATTTTCAACAGTGGTATCGTTAAACGTATCAGAATCGATGATAACCATGTAAGGACCACCTACACGTAAGCCATTAGCGATAAACGTACCACTTTCGTTTGTAGTTAGTTCGCTAATAGTTCCCGTTGGTTGGTGAACTACTTTGATTTTAACGTTTGCAGCACTGCCACCTGAAGGCGTTGTAATTTTACCACGCATTGCAGATGAAGTATCAGCAGCCATTGCGCTTGTAGAAACACCTAGAGCTAAAATTACCGCTCTAGTTAATTTCGAAAGGCGAAGCTTAGTCATAATGTTGATTTCCCGTGTGTAGGTTATATAAATTTAATACAGTTTATTTATCAGTCGTCATTTTCAGTGCCGTTTCTAACTCTTTTGCAGAAGGGTCAAATAAGGCATTTAGTAATCCAGCTAATCGAATACCCGCTTGTTGTAAGCGCGTTTTTATAATTGGAGTATTGTTATATATGTAGCTATAACCAATTTCGTTGTTGGTATATTTATAAATTTTTGTGGCTAAATTATGAGATTCTTCAACCCATGTCATAGGTGAGCTTTGTAAATACTGTGCAATTAACTCGCTGTTATTTGTATCAATAAATTGTGCGTACTCAGTGAACGACAAGTTTTCGTTTTCAACTAGTTTTGTATCCCAAAGGCTATGAAGATTTGTTTCTTCGTTAAAAAATGAAACCTTAATACGGTTACCACCTCTGTCTTCACCTCTACCAGCATGAAATGGTTGATGACTATCGCCTACCAAATGTACTAAAAAACGCAAACTGAACTGTTTGGCATCTAAGGTGCTATTTTTATCAGTGAGTGTTTGCATTGAATAGTGGATGCCTTCAAGAATATTACTTACAGACTCTTTATTTTTAGTGTGATCGTGATTGAAGCTGAAAGATTTTCCTGGTGCTGCATTAATATAATGCCAACGAGATGATTTCTTTTGCCAAAACTCGCCAGGGGCAGAGCGCATTTCATCAGGCCACGTTGATATTTGTGCAAGTGATTCGCCATCAAGGTAGGGTTGTATTGCCGCTTTAGTTGTTTCACTTATATGAGATTCTGCAATCTTCCCGACAATACGGTGGCCATTTTGACCCCAAGCATGTGAGTCAGTGCTTGTAAATATTGCACTAATCAAAAGCGCAGAAGATATCGAGTACTTTATATTGTTATGCATTAGAACTTCCTAAATGAATGTTTCATGGCGTTGCTATAGGCTAATGCGGTCAATTGTCCTCACTTTTCGCGTTGATAGGAAGGACTCATTAAAATTCATAGTTTCTTATTCACATTACTTTTAAATCAATAGGTTATGCTTAACAGGTAAAATTACTTGTTGTAATAAGTAAGTAAAATTGTTCAAATACACTCTATCGTCTATTTTTGAGTGGCATTGCTTTGAATTTTAAGAATATCGTGTTACACAAAATGTTAATTGTTACATTTTTGTTTCTATTATTGGTCGTTACGTGGGTTTGCGGTCAAGTTAGTGTATACAACGATGATTTACATTTTCCAGTTATGATTGAAACCTCAACAGAGTGTCAAACAACTGCAACAAGTAACAAAGGGCAATTAATTGTTTTTACACAATCAAAAAAAATAGCCAAGTTATTAACAAAAAAGTTATGCTTTGACAACGTAGTGACTAAGCAATATGGCTCTGTAAAAGGGTATTGGGGATATAGAACGGCAGACAGCTTTGAGTTTGTTGGTAAAGGAATTGCTGACTTAATTTTGGCTAAAAATAATATTATGGCAGCCTTTAAAGCAGAGTCTACATATAACTACCAGCCCGTTGTTGGTTTTTCTGACTACACGGCTTTTTTTATATCTTCTAAAGAAAAACCACGGATCACCAAACAATACTTTTTAGATAAGCGCATAGGTTTACTTGATTATCCGACCAGCCGATCAGGGCATATTTTACCAAAGCAAACGTTTAAAGAGTTGGATATTAATTTAGCCAATTTAAAAATCACTTATGCTAGCTCTCATAACGAATTACGTGATTTACTCGCCGACGGAAAAGTAGATATTATTGCCTCTTTTTGGAAAGAGAGCGACGAAAAACGTTTTTCAAAAAACTATATTACGCCATTGAGTAATAATATTTCTGGAACAAGATGGTATTTAAAAATGCGGCAAAACAATACTGATTTGTTGTGTGCAGTTCAGGAAAACTTACTTGATATGTCTAAAGATCAAAGTTTGCATTACTATCAAAACGTCCAGCCATTTTGGCGCTGTGGCGCCAGCTTAGTAGGCTTAAAAGAGGAGGTTGGTGATGAGTAAGTATAAGCAATTACTTGTTATTATAAGTTTGTTTTTTATTTTATCGTCTGTCTTTTATGTTTCTGTAACTCAAAAAAGCCAGCAAGTAGCTAAACAAAAAATTACGCAGATAGAAAGGCAAATAGCACTAGATTTACCCTTACTTGATTTATCAAATGAGCTGCTTAAACACTCAGGTAATAAAGACGCGGTTAACAGCTACATTAAAACCTTAAATAGCCACATTAATACGAATGATCTTAGGGTTGTTACTATTGCACCCAAGAGCGAAATGGTAACACCTCTAAAGCCCAGCCAAATAATACGTAGTTTGAGTACAAACAGCGGGTTTGTACTAGTTGTATTTAGCGTTAAGCACACCCACTTTTCATTGAGCCATTTTATTTACTATTTTATATTTTTAGTATTAAGTGTGTTGATTAGTTTTTGGGTGAAATTTGCGTTTATTAAACAAAGCAATAAGCAGTTTAATAATGCACAGCATCAATCAATTGCAGAGCCTACGCCGCTGATACTTATTGTTAACCTTAACGATAAAACATTATCAAGTAGTTGTAATACAGAACAAAAAATGTGTTTAGCCAATAAACCATTGTGCTTTTATTTAGCACTTGTAGAGTATTGTACAAATAACGATGATGTAGCGCTTAGTCATAATAAAGATGTTCCAGGGGAACTGCTAGAACTTGCTAACAAGTATTTTTATAGGTTGATCGAACTCGGCCATACGGTTAGAAAAAGGCCTAACTTTAATAATAGCCTAGAAAAAACCCTGAGCGAAATACGTGCGGCATTAGATGAAGTACTCAGCGAGTATCCTGAAGAAAAAGAGTTATATTACCCACCTAAAGCATACGGGGAGGGTTCTCGCTCTCGTCTGCATAGTTATGGGCTGGCAAATATTAAAAAGGGCAGTATTGAAATAATAGGAAAGTAACAAGGTTACTTTCCTATTATTAGAGGCTATTTAGGAGTAAATTCAGCCGTTTTAAGAGGGCTGTTTTTTGATATAAAGTCTTGAAGTGCTTGAGCATCTGTTTCGTCTGTACTAACAAAGCCTTTTTTATTTGTAAGCGTAGGATAGCCATCGCCGCCTGATGCGTTATAGCTATTTAGACTCATACGGTACGTTTTATTTTTATTCAAAGGTTGCCCATTAATAACCACATTAACTAGCTGGCCATTTTTACGTTCAAACGATAGTTTATGATACTGCAAATAAGCACCTGCATCCGGTGGGAAGCTCGTTACTGTATTTAAATAGTCCCATAAATCACTCCCTTGCCAATCCATATAAGTAATACGATTTTTGAAAGGATGTACTTTTAAAATATCTTTATAGCTTACTTTACCTGCCTCTATTGAGCTGCGAATACCACCGCCACTTATTAATCCAAAGTCTGCATTTACTACATCCATTTGAGCTTGAATAATTACACGTGCAAGGTTTGTTTGTTGGTAACGAACTTTGTTTCTGTCACCTTCTAAGCGAGCATCTACTTCACCAATGGTACCTTCAATTTGTTTAGCGCCTTTAGCTTGGTATACCGCTAAATAAGATTCAAGTTTAGAGTCTGGTTTAATGTACTCGTTTGCTAATACTTCTTTAGTAGAGCCATCAGCTTGTACTTTATCTACATACAAATTAACAGGCATAAGTTTGTAGTCTAGTAACGTCAATTTTCCGTCTTCAAGCTTAAACTCAGCTTTACCAACATACTTACCCCATTCATGGGCTTGCATAATGTAAGTACCGTTTTGCTGGTCTGGTTTACAGGCAAGGCCAGGTTTAAAGTTATCATCATTTACATTTGTATCACTCATACACACAGGTTCTTGTGAATGACCGCCAATGATCATATCAAGCGTGTTTGCAGGAAGTGAGCGAGCAAGTGTTACATCACCGGGTGCGTTAATACCAAAGCTAGCATCAACATAATGACCCATATGAGTCAGCGCAATGGTAATGTCTGGGTTATATTTAGCTTTTATTTCTTTAGCTAGCTTTGCGGTAACGTCAACAGGGTCTTTAAACTCTAAATGCCCAATATATTGAGGATTACCAATTTTAGCTGTGTCGGTTGTTGTTAAACCAATAACAGCAATAGTTAATTCATTTTTTTTGAATATTTTGTAACTATCAAACGCATGCTCGCCTGACTCTTTTTCAAATATATTGGCTGATAGGAAAGGGAAATTCACCCATTTTTGCTGTTGCTTTAAAACATCAATAGGGTTGTCGAATTCGTGATTACCTAATGCCATTGCATCGTAACCAATCAAAGACATACCTTTAAAGTCAGGCTCTGCTTTTTGTAAATCTGACTCAGGAATGCCAGTATTAATATCACCACCAGAGAGTAGTAGTACTGCATGACCTTGCTTTTGAGCTTTATTGCGTAAAGAGTCAATTAACGTTTTGCGAGCGGCCATACCGTATTCGCCTTTTTCGTTTTGCCAAAAACGCCCGTGGTTATCGTTAGTGTGAAGTACAGTAAGATATTGAGTTGCAGGAGAGTTACTTACACTTGAGTCGGTTGTAGCCGATGTACACCCAAGTACGCTTAAAAAAACTGAAAATAAAATAATTATTCGCATAAAATACCTGTCTATTAAGGCCCACTTAATTTATTGAGTGGCTAGTTTAAACTAGTTTTATGCGAAAAAAACATACTTATTTACATTTCATCTTAATTACGGCTTGTCGCAGCAGTTTCTCTGCGCTTTAACTCTTTACTCGCATATTCAGATTTTTCATGATTTGCTGCAATCATCCACGTTAAAAAGCTGGCGGGTAGCTTTGTGTAAGCTTCGCCTCTGTGTAAACCAAAGTCACAAATAGTGTGTTGTGTGTTTGACATTATTATTACCAGTGTTTTTTATTTTGTTTGATAGTACCAAAAGTACACACAGGGGAAAGATGATTTAGCTTTAGCTGTTTTGATTTATATAACTTAAAAGAATATAGCTAAAACAGCGAAAACAATGTAATTAAAATGTTATCGATGCGGTCTGATTTGTATCAATATGCAATTTGCTCTCGATTTATTCAGTGAGTAATAATAACCTATCTTTATATTAACAAAGCATTTAAACAATTATAACAACAGGAGTTAAATATGAAGAAGCTTTTCCTTGGTTCACTATTGGCAGCTGCTAGCTTTAGTAGCACTGCAACTATCGTTGAAATGAAAACTAGCCAAGGTATTATTGTGATTAATTTATTTGATCAAGACACGCCTAAAACAGTTGAAAACTTTTTAAGTTACGTTGATGATGAGTCTTATAATCAAACCGTGATCCACCGTTCACTGAGTGACTTTGTTATTCAAGGTGGGGGTTTTACTTTTTCTGACGACTTTGATCCAATTACTACTAAGCCTGCCATTATTAATGAACCTGTATTTTCAAATGTTAAAGGTACTATTGCAATGGCGAAAGTAGATGGCGATCCTAATAGTGCCACAAGCCAATGGTTTTTTAATATTGTGGATAACAGTGTTGGCAGTGCTCAATTAGACACCCAAAATGGGGGTTTTACTGTATTTGGACAAATAACAGAGGCAAGCCAAGCCACGCTAGATAATATTGCAGCGTTAGTTCATTGTGGTGATAGACCCGTTGTAGGTATTAGTTCTGAGCAGTGTTCAAGCAGTGATGTAACAATTAGCAGCACCAATCTAGTTTCTATAGAAAGTGTAGTTGTATTGGATGACGATCCACGCTCGTCAAAAGGCTTAACGGTTACGCTTAATACGTTGATTGATGAAGAGGATACAACTACACCAATTGAATCTGATAGCAGTTCGGGTGGTAGTATGGCTTGGATTTTAGCAGGGGTTTTATTCGTATTACCGCGTTTAAAACGTACTAAATAAAATGTTGTGAGCGGCGTAACTCGCGTCGCTCATCGTTTAATTACAATGACTAAGAAAGTAGAAACGTTAATTTAAAAAGCAAGTACCCGCCAAACCATCGCAAGCCAAATTGAAAACACACAAACACAACCCAGTAAAAACACTTTAAAACGTGCGCGTACGTTGTTTTCACCTAAATGAATAACACTGTGCACAATACGTGTTGCTACAAATAAACAGGCCAGTATTGCCACAAGTGTACTGGCGCTATTTAGTTGCAGTGCAAGTAAACAACCCACGTAAAAAAGCACAGGTATTTCAAACTGATTCGAAAAATTTCTATCTGCAACCCTAACAGTATCGCCAGCTTTATCTAATTGCATTGTTTTAAAATCGCTTAAATTTAACTGTTTGTTTTTAGCTGCAGCAAAGCGCCTTTTCCCCATTATAATCATTACGATAAGTGAGAGAGTTACTTGAACGAACATTGTTAAAATTATTACTTTTTCCATTGATCTTCCTTATTTATTTGAGTTTACAATTGAGTATGAAGATGTTTTTCACAATGTGTTACACAATTAAGCGTTATTTTGTGGCATATCATTAATTTAAAATGTTAGTTTAGCTTTACTATATTGCTTTCAACTGGCGCACTCTATATTTTGCGCGATGATTTTTAATGGAAAATAAAATGAAAAAAATAATTGGTTTTAGTGCTATCGCATTAGCCGTATTAAGTGGTTGTTCTAACATATCATCTGTTTCTGTGGCGCCTCAGGCCTCTTTACTATCAGACACGTTAGTTGTTAGCCCTAACGATAACCGCGAATATAAAACACTTAAGTTGGCAAACGACATTGAAGTTATTTTAGTGTCGGATCCTGGTGCTGAAAAGTCAGCAGCGGCACTAAGTGTAGGTGTTGGTTTACTACACGACCCAATGTCGCAACAGGGTATGGCGCATTATTTAGAACACATGCTGTTTTTAGGCACCGATCGTTACCCAGACACAAAAGGGTATTCTGATTTTATGACCAAAAATGGTGGCGCGCATAATGCCTACACTTGGCTCGATATTACTAATTACATGTTTAAAATTAATAACGACGCGTTTGATGAAGGGCTAGACCGCTTTGCCGACTTTTTCAAAGCACCTAAGTTATACCCTGAATACACAGACAAAGAAAAAAATGCAGTAAACGCAGAGTGGTCAATGCGCCGCGAAATGGACTTTTTTGGTCAATTTAAACTCGCGCGTAAAATGATGGGCGATCATCCTGCTAACCGTTTTTTAATTGGTAACCTAGAAACACTTGGCGACAAAGAAGGTAGCTCACTTCATAAAGAAACAGTTGATTTTTATAATAAATATTACTCTTCAAATATTATGAAAGTAGCGCTTATTTCAAATCTATCTATTGCTGAAATGGAGCAAAAAGCGCAAAAATACTTTGCTGATATAAAAAATAAAAATATCGAAAAGCCAACAGTGACTGCAAAAGTTGATTTTGATAACGCTGGCGGAAAACGCGTGTTTTATGCACCAAATGAAGATGTAAAACAGCTACAACTTGATTTCACCATTGCTAATAATAATAGCGAATTTGCACTTAAACCAAACCGATTTGTAGCGTATTTACTAAGTAATGAAATGCCGGGTAGCCCAGCGCAACTTCTTCGCGACAAAGGGTGGGTGTCTCAGCTTTCAGCTTCAGCTGCACCAAATCAATATGGCAACTACGGTTCGTTAAATGTAAATGTAGAACTTACCGATGAAGGCATGAAAAATCGTGATGAAATAGTTGCAACTATCATGCAGTACATCGATTTAATTAAAAAAGAAGGCGTTGATAGCAAGTACTTCAACGAAATTCGTACATCACTAAATAACCAATTTAAGTTTTTAGAAAAAGGTGATGAATTTAATTATGTAAGCTCACTTACACAAAGTATGCAAGATTACCCGTTAAATCACGCCATTAATGCACCTTATTATTATGCAAAGTTTGATGCTAATGCGGTAAATAAAGTACTTGAGCAGTTAAATGCCGATACTCTTCGTATTTGGTATGTATCGCAGCAAGAAGAGACAGACTCACAACTACACTTTTACGACGGTAAATACCGCATTAGTGATATTAGCGAACAAGAGATTGCAAGCTGGAAAAAACCAAGCGAATTTAAGTTAGCACTACCGACTGTAAACAATTTATTGCCTGAAAATTTTGCAATAAAAACTCAAGCATTTAAAGAGCAAAAACACCCAGAACTTGCTTACGATAAAAATGGCGTAAAAGTATGGCGCCAAGCAAGTCAAAAATTTGCAGAGCAGCCAAAAGGGCTTGTTGAAGTTTATATAAATACTCAACCAGGGTTGAACGATATTAAAGCAGAAGTCCTTTATTCTGTTTGGGCTGATTTATATAATATTCAACAAAGTCAGTTAAGTACCGAAGCAGCAATCGCCGGTATGAGTGTAAGCCTTGCGCCGAGTAATGGTCTTGTTTTATCTATGAGTGGTTTTACAGATAAGCAAGATGTATTGCTTAAACAAGCTTTAACCGGATTAAAAGCCGATGAAACAGCACAAGCATTTAGCCAAGCTGTTGATCGCTTTAAACGTAATTTACTAAACCAACAAAAGCAGTTTCCGTATGCACAAGCATTTGGCGAGTATTCAAAACTAACGCGTACAGGTGGCTTTGATACGGATGCGCTTATTAAAGCCGCTGACTCACTGAGTGTTGCCGACTTAGCACAACTAAAAACAGCTACGTTTGCACAAAACGATTTACGCGTATTTAGTTACGGTAACTACAATCAGCAAGATATAGACGCGATTGCAGAAGAATTAAGTGCAACATTACCAAGTAACCATAAGCGCAGTGAATTTGCACGAAGCAAAGCGTGGTTGCCACAACCGGGCGAAACGCTGGTACTGCAAAAAGATATTGATGTAGCCGATGTAGCGGTGGTTGATATGACCGTTCATCCTGTTGCGGGTTACAAACAAAAAGCAGAAGCGGCTGTATTACAAAGCCACTTTAGAACAGTTGGGTTTGATAAAATGCGTACTGAGGAGCAGCTTGCATACGCAGTAGGTGCATTAGCTCGCCCAATCGAGGATTACTCAGCAATTGGTTTGTATATTCAAACACCAGTTAAAGGACCAAAAGAAATACAAGCTCGTTTTGATAAGTTTAAAAAAGAATACGCAGTTGAACTTGATAACATGAGCGAAGAGACTTTTGAGCAGCTTAAAAATTCAACCCTAGTATCGCTTAAAGAGCAGCCTAAAAATTTAAGTGACGAAATGAGCCCACTTATAAACGATTGGTACCGTGAAAACTTTACCTTTGATTCTAAGCAAAAGCTGATTGATGAAGTTGAAAAAGTAACGCTTGCAGATATAAAAGACTACTACAAGCAAACAATGCTTAATCCTAATGCGGCACGTTTAAATGTGCAATTACGTGGTACTAAGTTTATAGAAAGTGACTTTGCCGATTTACCAAATCAAACTAAAATCACAACGCTTGATGCCTATTACAATGGTATTAAACTACAAAAATAAGCTTTATTTATACAGCTAAAAATAAACCCCAATGTATTGCTACATTGGGGTTTTTATTTATTCAGCTAATTTAAGCCATTATTAAAAAGCCTATAACAGCTAATGCCGCAGCAATTAGCGTGTAAGGCAATTGTGTAACGGCATGGCTCATTAAATTACAACCAGAGCCTTGCGCTGCTAGCACTGTTGAATCTGAGTAAAAACACGCTTGGCTACCAAAAGAAGAAGCCGATAATAGCGCTCCAATGACCAGTGGTATGTTTGCATCAACCGCATTTGCCAGTGGCATAACAATCGGAATTGATACAGCAAAAATACCCCAACTCGACCCTGTTGCAAACGCTAAAATAGCCATTGAAATAAATACCACGGCTGGTAAATATGCTGCGGTCATATAAGGGCTTAAGCTGCCAATAACAAACTGAGGTAAACCAATTAAGTCGCATACGTCTTTGAATATAAACGCCGCTATAACAGTACCAATAGCGGGGATCATACTTTTAAAGCCATCAAGCATGCGCTCAATCATTTCACTTACGCTCATTAATTTTTGTAGCGCATAAAACGGGAGAGTGACCGCCATTGTTGCTAGTAAGCCTTTGTATACGTCTATTTCAAAGTAAACAGTAAATGCGATTAGTAAAATAATCGGCACTAAAAAGTTACGTAATTTACCTTTAGGGTCGGCATCTTCAAAGTTTTCTTCAGCTGCTTTTACTGCGTATTCATCTGCTGTTTGAACGTTATTGTATTGAGCTGGATCGACTTGAGCTTGCTCAATTTGCGCCATTTGTTCTGCTTTTTTCATTGGACCAATCGCAGGAATAACACCCAACACAACAAGTAAAACAACAAGCACTGCAAACCACGCGTAAAACATGTACGGAATAGCTTGAATATAAACAGCAATACCTTTGCCTTCTTCAGCAATACCGTTATCTACCAATAAGCCACTAAAAAATACCGCCCAGGTAGATAAAGGGACAAGCACACAAATTGGTGCAGCAGTTGAGTCAACAACGTAAGCAAGCATCTCACGGCTAACTTTAAATTTATCGGTAATGCGTTTCATGGTTTCACCCACAGTAAGCGCATTTAAGTAGTCATCAATAAAAATAACCACACCTAAGCAAAAGGTCATAAACAAAGATGAGCGTTTACCTTTGGTGTATTTAAGAGCTAGCTTGCCAAAAGCCGATGCGCCACCTGTACGTACTAATAGCGCGATAAGTGCACCAAAGCCACCACATACAAGTATTAGCCAGCCGATAGTTTCGTCTGTCATCACTTTTAGCGATGTACTTGCAAAGTTAGTAAGTACCTGTGCAGGGTCGGCTATAACTAAACCAACTAAAGCACCAATAAGTAAAGATAAAATAGGGCGGCGTAATACAACAGCCAATACAACCACCACTAACGGTGGTAATAAACTCAACGCAGAAGGTTCAAGCATTTAAGTATTCACAAAATTAAAAGCATGCATAAAAATTAAAAATATAATTTTTAAACTGCTTATACAAAAACAAAGAAGATGATAAATTTGTTGTTAAATCATATTCCAAGTCACTGCTTTTGTACGCGCGGGAGGGTCACTAAATGGTTATGTTAAATAGCCATTTTAATGAAACGCGTTGGCTTTGGCGCCAGACGGTGCAAGGAGTGCAAACCGCTATTGTTGTGCCTGTAAAAACATCAGCGCAAAAATAATCTGCTTTTTAATTTCAGTCAATAAATAAATGCATTAAATAACATTTATTTTAATGCTGTGATTAAAAGCTATTTTGTACTGAACTTTCACTCAGTTAAAAAACGAATCATGATGCTTAAAATAAAAAGCCTATGCTGTAAGGATAAATAGCATAGGCTTTAATTATTAATTTGAACTGTAAGTAATAAACCTAAATGTCATTATGATTTAACGGACTCATAAATCCTCTTTATCAGATATTAGGTCAGTCAAAGTTAATAGCGATAGTTAATAACTCATTTTAAAGTGAGTTTAAAAATGTTAACAATGCTAATTGTTCTGATGAAGTGATGCTTTCATAGGCAATACGCGCATTTTCAGCCTCGCCGCCATGCCACATAATTGCTTCATTTATAGAACGCGCTCGTCCATCATGTAAATAGTTAGCGTCAGGTTTACACACATCATCACCCTGATAACCGGTAGGGTTAGTAACACCACCGGTTACGCAGGCTGATAGACCAAGACCCCAAAGAGGTGCTGTTCGCCACTCTGCGCCCGTTGCATTGCCAGCGCCTAAGTTATCAGCTAAACCTTCGCCCATATCATGCAATAATAGATCACTAAACGGGCGAATAGTTTGGTTTCGTAATTCGGCTAATGGTGCAAACTCACTGGTTTTCATTGTGCTGCGATGACAACTTTCACACCCAATCTCATTAAATATGGTTTCGCCTAGAATAACATTATCGTTATCAAGGTCGCGTTGTGCACGAACACCTAACAAAGAAATATATTTAACTAAATTATTTAAATTTTCATCGGACAGCTCACTACCCAATTCATTTCCACAGGTTGTTTGATTAGGGCCACAATCAGGTGTTGGCTTTACCGATGTCATTACTCCCATGTCAGTATTTAATGCACCAGCAACTTGATGTTTAATAGACGTTGCATTGCCCTTGTAGCCAAAACGACCTAAACGCGTTTCACCAGTAAGTGGGTCTATTGATAATCGCGCTTTACCCGAAATACCATTTCCATCAAGGTCATCTTGATCTTCTCGTTCTAATATAGTTGCTTCGCTGACAGCCCCAAGCAAACCTAAACCGACTAACTGAGGTGCTAATCGAGCAGAAAAACGTGCGGGTCTACCACTAGAAAATTCATAATTAGGAGAGCGCAGACCATTATTTTCAGTCCATGAGGCAATTGTGACTGTACCTTCACCTAATGCAGAGTTAATACCAATATTACTAGGCTGTAATACATAGCCTCTCAAAGGATCTGGTTGAGAATCTGCATCAGCGATTGCAAATACCCACTTATCTAAAGGAACACCGGTATCAGCTACTGAAGCTCGGCCATTGCGTTCATGGCAACCAGAACAAGATGTATTAACATAATGCGTACCAGCTTTACCTACAAGCTCAGTGAAAATGCCATTTTCAACACTTTCGTCGTGCCCACCCGTGGTAAAATTAGTGTGGTGAATTCGTCGACCTTGTACAAATACTTGACCGTTTACGTTTGATAAATTGGTAGCCATTTGCATAAAGTGGTTATCAGGTTCGTTAGTGTAGTTATAAGGTAAAGTGGTACCGCCACCTAGGCGACCATTTTGGGCAATTGGATATGAATCTTCACGTTCAGAACTCTCGTCATCAAAGTTACCAACGGTTTTCCAAGGGGCTAAACCTTCACCAACAATATATAAATAAGTTGTACCGTAGTAATTCGTACGACCTTCAGGGACTGATACATCTAAAAACTGGCTCACTTCAAACTCCATACGTTGGCCAACGTCTAGAGGCATAACATTAGATGGAGACCAATTTAATGGGCGATAATCATTAATAACTAATGTATATCGATATTGATTACCGGTATCGCTTATTTTATTAAAATCATGATCATAACTACCATTATCTAATTCAATCACTCGACCGCCAAGGTTACCATGGTATTCTGCAACGGTATTTAAACCTCGATACCAAGCTCTAAATTCTTTGGCGTCTAATTTCCACTCTGTGATAAAAGTAATTTCAATTGAATCGCCGCCCTTAGCAACATAATCAACAAATTCGAATTGTGCGGTACGGTGTGTCCAATAATGCGATAAATAGTGATCGTAAGCTTGAAATTGATCCTCTTTTGCATGGCGATCCCGTCCCCTGTCTGCAAAGCGAGTAACAAGTGCATCACCACGGTCAAAAGAAATAGCATGCTCAAGTACTGTTGAATTGTTATATAACGGGACAATACTGCCTAAGTCAGCTTCTTCTTCATTATCATTAGGCTCAATTATACAACCGACTGCATCAACAACTACGTTAGTTGCTGTGTTAGGGCATAGATCTTCGGTGTCATTAACACCATCATTATCTGAATCTGTACTATCAACAACAGCATTAAAAATATAGGTACTCCAAGGTGAGTCTTTTGCTGCTCCACTCTCATCTAAATAAGTATATGAGTACTTAATAATGTCGCCATTGCTCAAGCCCGTTAGTGTTCTGGTATTACGTGAGCCATTTATAATCATGCGAGCATTATGTTGATTATCGCTGTTTAAAATATAATGTACATCAGCCCAGTCAGATGTATTTACAAAAAATGTAATACTCGTTTGTGAGCTTATTTCAATACCAAACTGTTCATTAGCAACAACATTAGTATTTGCACTTAAGGTATTAAAAATACCTTTATTTAATTGATTATTAACCGTTGCATGTACTTGTGTGATTGAACACAAAGTAATACTAATAGCACAGCCAAGCAGTGTGCTTTTTTTCATATTATTTTCCTTAAAAAATATCCAATTACTAAGGGATTAACCTCAATTTTTACTACATCTACCGCTTTTATCTTTTATAAAACAGATAATTAAACGTGATATATAAATGATTTAAAGCTGTTAAATAGTAAGTAGAGTTGCGCAGGTTTTAGGGTTTTATGGCGTTGATTTTTTACTCGCTAAAAACAAATTAAGAATTAAAGAATCATTTACCAACTGCTCAATACCTTTACTCCTTACTATTAAGTTCCTTGCTTTTCGATAATTTATGCCTTGTTATCGACACCGTTTTATTACCTCAAAATAGACCTCTAAATTAAGCGAATTGCTATTAAACTAGCATGCATTAATTACATTCGTGTATATAAATACACAACTCAAAAGAATGAATGCAAAACGCATTGTACCTAAAACGGGGTTTGCAAGGTATCGGTAAATAGTGTGGGGAATGTGTCAGGATTAGGTTTGTGTTTAAATTTAGAAGAGGTATGTATTTAATTAAAAATACTTTGATATTTGAATTCAAAAAAATAATATTAAATTTAAAGTTGGTTGCACAATTACGAATGGGGTTTTAGTGAGGTTTTAAGGTATGTTGGAAATGATATTTGAATCTATATACGGTAGTCAGGTTTAGTAAATATTAGCGAATGTTATGAAATTTTATCGATGTAATATATTTGGAATATACAGCAAATTATGAAAGGGCTCTAACATCTTTCGCGCTCGTTTTTCGCTCAGTATAGAAGACCTTCGACCTTTTTATGAGACATTATGCCTTCACATTTATAACTACAGTTACAACGAGTAACACTATAACTGTAGTTAGTGCTTTTATTTAATCACTTTGTTCTTGTACTTTTTTGTCTTTTAACGAATAAAGAAAAAATGGCACTAAAATGACCGGCAAAAAAAACAAAATAGAGAATATGCTACCCGATAATATTCCTTGTATTTTTACCATTAGGCTACCACTCAAATATAATGATAAAGGAAAAATGACCAGTCCAAATACGATGTAATAACGCGTAAACATTGTGCCTATTTTGTCTTTAGTTTTTCTTTTGGAATTTGTTAAGGCTAATCGAATACCTAAAAATGGGTAAAACATTACATTCCAAGCAATAAAGATACCTAAGCCGAAAGGAAG
Organism: Pseudoalteromonas sp. SWXJ133; assembly: GCF_015864365.1. NCBI lineage: Bacteria > Pseudomonadati > Pseudomonadota > Gammaproteobacteria > Alteromonadales > Pseudoalteromonadaceae > Pseudoalteromonas > Pseudoalteromonas sp. SWXJ133. The sequence continues at coordinate 39,221 of NZ_JADYXJ010000017.1, read as the reverse complement.
ATCCTTTGTAAGTATAAGCAGATGAGCAAGGATGAAGTAGGTTGCAAATACAATGAACAAACCACCTAAGTACTGAAAAAAAACCATTAACTTCAAGCGTTGGTTTGTTTTTGCTAAAACCTAATATTACGTCGTAACAAATACGATAAAACATAGAAAAGCAGATAACCAACACGAGTGAGTTAATAAGCATAATACCGCTCATAAAAATTTTATGTTGTTCAAGAGAAAGTGCTCTAGATATAGTTAAATGTTGTAATTTTGAACCTATATCTCCATAGGCAAGTTCGTAAAATTGACTCAAATTACTAAAGAGATAATCGAAATTAATGCTCGTTCCGAAGTGAAAATCTTGAATTGTAAACGTAAAAGTAAAAAGGAAAGGAAGGGAGACTGTAACCCAAATAGCTAAGAGTGTTCTAAAAAAAACAGACCTTGTTAAAAACATTAACGGTATGCACCAGAAAGGGCTAGTAATAAAATATAAAGGTTCTATTAAAGGAATATCAAGAAAGAAAAACTTTGCAGCAATAAAAAAGCTATATGCAGCGGCCAATAAAACAAGCCCGCCAACCCCAGCACTAATCATCTTCCTTTGACTTACAACATGAGCTCGTTCATCATTTCCCATTTGCATTAATTCTAAGTCGGTATAAGCGACCTCAACTTCTTTCATTTATAATTCCGTTTTAAGTTATTGAAAAAAGGCAACTTACATGCTTTTAAAATAATAATATATTATGAAGGGATTCATTTTTATTAATTTTAATGACCCCTCATTCTTCTTTTTTAGCTAACTAACAAGTGCTTCTTTAGTGGAAAGCAATGAATAAGATCAAAACTAAAGTCTTGCTTGTTCTATTTCTTTAGCGACATTTAGGTTGATGTTTAGCCATATTTTTTCAAGTGCCGAAACTAAACCGTCATAACCATCATCATCAATAGGTACTACGTTTGAAAAGTTATGAATACTAATTAAACGTCGCCCGGTTTCTGGGTGAGTGTAATATAAGCGCCAAAGCCCCGAGATATCAGCATTACCTTTTAGGTCACCATTAAAATGGTGTATTTCATATTCAAGTTCATAAAATGTTTGTTGATCGAGTTCAGTAATGACCGGTAAGCCCTTTATTACCATCCAATTTGGCATAGCATTAAAAAGAGTTTGCTGGGCTGTTGCAGTGAGCATTACATCCGGCGATTCGCCCCACAAGTTGTAATTAGCAGCATGTATTTGGTTGCTATCTATTTTCATAGCAATACCTAAATTATTTAAAGCACCTCTAAGTACAACTGTTTGTATTCTTAATTGTGCGTCTGTGTCTGTCACATTTCGAGATGATGCACCAATAGGCTGCTCAAACTGATAATACTGTGTGGCAGTTTGTATCGATGAACTACAACCTGCCAATAGTAATAATAAACTTGCAGTTAAAAATAACGATTTCATTATTGCTTCCTTGGTTTTGGATCTGCTGGTAATGATTTATCAAAAATTAGCATATTAGGTTGCTCGTTTAATCCGCGAGTTAGAGGCTGTAGGCCCTCACTTAAACGTTTAAACTCTTTTAATGTTTGCTGTATTTGATGATGAAGTTCAGAACCTGCTTGGTAACTGGCCATGGTTTTATCAAATTGGCGCATAGTTACTTCAAACTGCTCCATACTTTTTGTCATCTTTTCGAAATTACGATTAAAGTCACCTGGTAAGTTTTGTGTATCTTTTTGGCTTAGTAGCTCTCGCATTTCATTAGCAAGCGCTCGGTAATCGGTAAATGTGGCTTGCATTTGTTCTAAGCTATCTTCAACTTTTAAGTTATTTACTTTATTAAGTACGTCAGAGACTTGGTCTGCTAATACGGTTATGCCGCTAGAAATACTCGGAAAAACATCATATTGCACAAGTTTACCTAGGTGCGCTTGCGGTGCATCTGGGTATATATCAAAATCAACGTACACTGCACCCGTTAATAAATTACCAGGCTTTAACGAGGCGCGCATACCACTTTCAATCCAGCCTTTTAAACTACCTTGCCAATACTCTTTAGCTGAGGCACTGTCGTGATACAAGCGTCCGTATTCTACTTTTATAAGTACTGGAACCGCCGTATTATGGTTTCTAAAGTGGGCAGGTTTACCGTCAATAATTACATTGGCAGGGGTTTCAACAACAGTACCTACACGCATACCTCTATATTCGACAGGAGCACCTGTGCGTAGCCCTCGAACTGATTGTTCAAATTCAATGAGGTAGTAATCAAAATCGTAAAAGCGCTCTTCTAGCGCTTCTTTATAGCTTTGGCTTAACGAAAAGCTATGCCCATCTTGTGCTATTTCACCCGGGGCCTGTTGTTCAGGTAAGCCAACCGAAATGCCGCCTTTTAAAAGTTTACTTAAAGAGCCCGTATTAATATTGATGCCATCGGCAGATAGGTCAATTTCAATCCCTGCGTTCACCCAAAAAATAGAGTTCATGGTGATGAGATTTTGATAAGGTTCTTTAATAAATACGCCGTACTTCATTGCCTGGTTTTCCCAATCAAAAGTGGCGGTTTCTATTTGACCTATTTTGTAATTTTTGAAAAATATACCGGTACTCACATCAAGCACTTCAGTGTTGTAACTCATTAATTTAAAACGGCCACCTTTCACATCTTTACCAATGAGGGCGGGTTCGTCTTGTAATTTAAAACGCTCTTTTAGCTCTTTACTTTCACCGGGTGAAAACTCTAAATATACACCAGACAATAGCGTACTCATTCCGCTAATACCCGTTTCATCAATGCGTGGTTTTACAACCCAAATTTTGGCATCATCAGTTAATAAGTTATTGTAGTTTTTGTCTATTTGCGCACGGGCAATAACGCTGTCTTGGGTGTCTGATAGTCGAACATGATCAATTTGACCTATTTTTACACTGCGCACTTTTATTTCAGTTTTACCTGCAATAATGCCCTCAGCTTGTGGCATTTCGATAAAAATTGTAGGGCCTTTATTAGCTTGGTATTGGTATAACATCCACATGCCCACTAACAGCGCAATTGCCGGAATGATCCAGATAGCGGAAATTTTCGGTTCTTTTGTTATTTCGGCAGTTTCGGTCATGCTTTGTTCTCTGATTTTTTGTTTTTAGGGGAATCCCACAACAAGCGTGGGTCAAAGGCATGGGCAGCCATCATTTGGCATATTACCATAACTGTAAAAAATACAATGCCTAATCCTGGTGTTACTGACATTAAATTACCCAGTTGAACTAAGGCAACTAAAATAGCAACCACGAATACATCTATCATCGACCATTTTCCAATAAATTCAGTCAGTTGATAAATTCGCGTGTAACTTTTTGTATGTCTATTGGCAGGCCTTGTTACCATAAAGCATAAAAAGCTCAGTACAAATGCTTTAGCGAGTGGGACAACAACACTGGCTAAAAATATAATCGTTGCAATAGGGTACGAGCCACTTTTCCATAGCGTGATTACACCGCCAATTAAAGTCGAGGGCGATTCGTCTCCTAAGCTGGTGGTGTGCATAATTGGTAAAATGTTCGCTGGAATATAGCAAACAACAGAGGTTATTAGCCAAGCTGCCGCTTTTTGCACGCTGTAAGGATTTCTAACGTGTGTTTTTGTATGACAACGCTGGCAAATATTACCGGTACATAGTTGATGGCACACATGGCAGGCTTTAATATTTTCATCTATTGCACGTTTAGCATGCTCTGCGCCTTCGAGTACTTTTACAGGCTTTATTTGAGCCCATAAGCGTGGGCGATTTAAGTGAACAAGCGCGGCTATGTATAAAATAACAAACCCCACATAAGCCCAAAAACTCGTGCCAAAGCTAATATCAGCCAGCGACATGATTTTAACCATACTAACAAGTACGCCAATTAAAAATATTTCCGACATAATCCAGGGCTCTAACGCAAGGGTGAACTTTAGTAGTCGCCTTGCTATGCCCTCTGGTAATGTTTTTAAAAGCCCAAGATGCAAAGGAATTAAAATAAGAAGCAAACCCATAGGCAGAGCAATAATGCTCAAATCAATAAATAAGCCAAGCAGTTCACTATCGTAATTAAATAAAATTCGAGCCGCGTCGGGCAGAGTAATAGTTTGAGTAATACCACTACTGCTAAAAGAAATAAAAGGGTAAAACATACTGCTCAGCAGCATTAATAGTGCGCTAAAGCTTAGTGCAACTATACGACTATCGTGATTAACATCGGCTTCGCAAAGTTTATGGTGGCATTGTGGGCATATCGCCATTTGTTTTGCGATTATGCGAGGTATATCTATGATCAGATCGCAGCAGGGGCATACAGTTTGCAATTTAATACCAAGCATGAAGAATATTTCTCCAATTTTGCAATATTTAATGCATTAATACAACGCGAACAACTAATAAGCATTTAATGGCTAAACAATTTAATATTGTTTGGCCATACTTTTAGTCAAATAACGCCACTGTTTGACGTGTAAGCGCTATTAGCTCACCCGACTGCGACCATATACAGCCATCTTCTAAACCGTAACCATCTTTTGAATGATGAGTGATTGCTTCAAAGCCAAGCCATTCTCCAGGAGTTAAATTTGGCTCTTGTACAAACTCTAAATACCACGACATACTACTTGCCGGCGCAGGTTGTTTGAACATTTGTAAAAGTGTTGGCGGCCATGCATCGGTAAGTGCAATCACATGGGCTTCAGTTATTTGCTCGGGTGTATGTTTAAACCGCATCCAGCCACCTAAGTGAGAAGTTTCTGCACTACTAAATGGCATAGCACCTTGTTGGGGGCATAAATCAACATGTTGGAAAAATTCAGGCATCTGACCTTTTATAAAAGGTAATGTATGGCGCTTATCTACTGGCTTTAAACCCAAAGATTTTGAAACAGGTACATTAATACCTGACTCTCTACTTTTAGCAAAACACGCTTGTACAATTACGCACACTTGTTCATTTTGAATCGCTTTGGCGAGTACCTGTGTGCTACTTTTACCTTGGCGTAGTATTTCAACCGACAACGAAAAAGGAGTATCGGCAAGTAAAGGCCCTACAAAATTAGTACTGAGTGAAAGTAAGCGACGATCACCCGTTACCTTGCCTCTGATTGCTTGATATAACAGCGCAGCCGAAAGCCCACCAAAAGCAGTTCTGCCTTGGCACCAGTTTTCTGGGAATTGCATTGTGTTAGTTGATTGTTCGGTATTGTCTAAATTTCCAATTTTTGAAGCTTGGAGAAGTAATTGTTCAAAATGCATAGAAGATGTCCTTTTATAGTGCGATTTAATAAATTTATAACACAATCAAACTGGTCAGACTAGTAATTAAAAGCGACTCCTGCGGCGTAAAAATCACCATTCCTTACAATTATTAGGGTTATTTTGTAAATAAATCATAAAAAATGAATTTTTTTTCATTTTTACAGTTGAAATAAGTTTGGCGCATCCCTATTTACTATGTCATCGAACGTATTAACGAATATTGAAGTTGGAGAAGTTTCATGGGTAAAATTATTGGAATCGATTTAGGTACTACAAACTCTTGTGTTGCAGTACTTGATGGTGGCAAAGCACGTGTTATTGAAAATGCGGAAGGCGATCGCACAACCCCGTCTATTATTGCTTATACGCAAGACGGTGAAACATTAGTAGGTCAATCTGCTAAACGTCAAGCGGTTACTAACCCGACAAACACATTATTTGCAATTAAGCGTTTAATTGGTCGTCGTTTTGAAGACGAAGAAGTACAACGCGATATCGGCATCATGCCGTTTAAAATTGTTAAAGCCGACAATGGTGATGCATGGGTAGAAGCGGGCGGCGAAAAACGCGCTGCACCACAAATTTCTGCTGAAGTACTGAAAAAAATGAAGAAAACAGCTGAAGACTTCTTAGGTGAAGAAGTAACTGAAGCCGTAATCACAGTACCTGCATACTTTAACGATTCACAACGTCAAGCTACGAAAGATGCTGGTCGTATTGCGGGTCTTGAAGTTAAACGTATTATCAATGAGCCAACTGCTGCGGCACTTGCTTACGGTATGGATAAAAACCGTGGCGAAAACGTAGTTGCAGTATATGACTTAGGTGGCGGTACTTTCGATTTATCAATCATTGAGATTGATGAAGTTGAAGGCGAGCACACTTTTGAAGTACTTGCTACAAACGGCGACACTCACTTAGGTGGTGAAGATTTCGATAACCGCGTAATCAACTACTTAGTAGCTGAATTCAAGAAAGATCAAGGCTTAGACCTTAAAAATGATCCACTTGCAATGCAACGTGTTAAAGAAGCTGCTGAAAAAGCAAAAATTGAACTTTCATCTGCACAGTCTACAGAAGTAAACCTTCCGTATGTAACTGCTGATGCATCGGGTCCTAAGCACATGAACGTGAAACTAACACGTGCTAAGCTTGAGTCACTAGTTGAAGATTTAGTAACTAAAACAATTGAGCCACTTAAACGTGCACTTGCTGATGCTGATTTATCAGTAAGCGACATCAACGACATTATTCTTGTTGGTGGTCAAACACGTATGCCTTTAGTACAAAAAATCGTTGCAGAGTTCTTCGGTAAAGAGCCTCGTAAAGATGTTAACCCTGATGAAGCAGTAGCCGTAGGCGCAGCGATTCAAGGTGGTGTACTTGCTGGTGATGTTAAAGATGTACTATTACTAGACGTTTCTCCATTATCTCTAGGTATTGAGACAATGGGTTCAGTAATGACTGCATTGATTGAGAAAAACACAACGATTCCTACTAAGAAATCGCAAACGTTCTCAACAGCTGAAGATAATCAATCTGCTGTAACAATCCATGTACTTCAAGGTGAGCGTAAACGTTCAAGCGACAATAAATCTCTAGGTCAATTTAACCTAGAAGGTATTCGTCCAGCACAACGTGGTACACCACAAATCGAAGTAACATTTGATGTTGATGCCGATGGTATCTTACATGTATCTGCGAAAGATAAAGATACAGGTAAAGAGCAAAAAATTACGATTCAAGCATCTTCAGGCTTAAGCGATGACGAAATTGAAGCGATGGTTCGTGATGCAGAAGCACATGCTGAAGACGATAAAAAGTTTGAAGAACTTGTAGCTGCTCGTAACCAAGCTGACGCTTTAGTTCACGGTACACGTAAGCAAGTAGAAGAAGCTGGCGATGCATTACCAAACGAAGACAAAGAAGCAATTGAAGCTGCTGTTGTAGATTTAGAAGCTGCAATTAAGAGCGACAATAAAGAAGAGATTGAAGCTAAAACTCAAGCTCTTGCTGAAAAGTCTCAAAAACTGATGGAAATTGCTCAAGCGAAAGCACAGCAAGGTTCAGCAGACGCAGGCGAGCAACAGTCAACTAAGCAAGATGATGACGTTGTTGATGCAGAGTTCGAAGAAGTGAAAGACGACAAGTAATTGTTGCTAACGCTTCTCGCTAACCAAAAGTACTTAACTCAGTTAGGCGCTTAGGTTAGGATGAACAATTGAGGCGCGCGAGCAATAGCTTGTCGCGCCTTTTGCATGTATTCAAGGTTTAAAAATTCAATGATAAATCGATGCGATTTATCGATTTATCCTGCAGCTTACGCTGCAAACAGAAAAGAGTAGTGTGATAGATATGTCAAAACGCGATTATTACGAAGTCCTCGGCGTAAGCAAAGATGCGAGTGAGCGAGACATAAAAAAAGCGTATAAACGCTTAGCGATGAAATATCATCCAGATCGTACCGCAGGCGATAAAGATCTCGAAATAAAATTTAAAGAAGTTAAAGAAGCGTACGAAATACTAACCGATGATCAAAAACGTCAAATGTATGACCAACATGGTCACGCAGCCTTCGAGCAAGGTGGCGGTGGTGGTCACGGTGGTTTTGGTGGCGGACATGGCGACTTTGGTGATGTATTTGGCGATGTATTTGGCGATATTTTTGGTGGCGGCGGTGGTCGACGTCAATCTCGTCAACAACGTGGATCTGATTTACGTTACAACATGGACTTAAGCTTAGAAGAAGCTGTTCGTGGTAAAGAAGTTGAAATTAAAGTACCTACATGGGTTGGTTGTGAGCCATGTGATGGCAGTGGTGCTAAAGCGGGTTCTAAGCCTAAAACATGTACTACATGTCATGGTGCTGGCCAGGTGCAAATGCGCCAAGGTTTCTTTGCTGTTCAGCAAACGTGTCCAACGTGTCAGGGACAAGGTCAAATTATTTCAGACCCTTGTAACAGTTGTCATGGACAAGGCCGCGTAGAAAAAACTAAAACGCTTTCAGTTAAAATTCCAGCGGGCGTAGATACAGGCGACCGTATTCGCTTAACGGGTGAAGGCGAAGCCGGAATGCATGGCGCGCCGTCGGGCGACTTGTACGTGCAAGTATCGGTTCGTGAACATGAAATATTTGTACGTGAAGCGAATAATTTATATTGTGAAGTACCAATTAGCTTTACTACCGCAGGCCTTGGTGGCGAAATTCAGGTTCCAACACTTGATGGTCGTGCAAAACTTAAAATACCGTCTGAAACTCAAACGGGCAAAATGTTCCGTATGCGTGGCAAAGGTGTTAAGTCTGTACGCAGTGGTGCACAAGGCGATCTAATTTGTAAAGTGGTAATCGAAACGCCAGTTAATCTTAACGAGCGTCAACGTGAACTACTTCAAGAGTTAGATGAAAGCATGGGCACAGATAGCTCTAAAAACCGTCCTAAAGAGCAAGGCTTTTTTGACGGTGTTAAAAAGTTTTTTGATGATTTAACTAAATAAATTTAAATTATTATGAACCCAAAAACGACGCTTTTAGCGTCGTTTTTTTTGCTTTAAACTTAATTTTTGTTACTGTGAATAAAAAAGATGAAACAGCATGACACCAGCAATAGATCTACTTAAAAAGCAAAAAAAAACCTTTGAAGTACTCAGTTATGAGCACGATAAGAGTAATAGCCACTACGGGCTTGAAGCCGTTGAAAAGTTAAATTTAGACAGTGCACAAGTATTTAAAACCTTAGTACTTGAAACACATGAAGGGCAACTGATTGTTGCTGTTACGCCTGTATCTCAACAAGTTAATTTAAAACAGTTAGCTAAACTATGTGGTGCTAAAAAAGTAATTATGGCTGCCCCACAAAAAGTACAAGTTAGTACTGGTTATATTTTAGGAGGGGTGAGTCCGCTTGGACAAAAAAAACGTCTAGCTACGTTTATTCATAGCAGTGCTTCTCTCTTTGACACTATTTATGTGAGCGCCGGAAAAAGAGGCTTAGAAATAGCACTCTCGCCAACTGATTTAGCCTTATTGACCAATGCAAAATTTGGCGATTTATAAATTTTATTTTTATAATTACCTTCTATACAAAAAATTAATTCAAGTTAAGGCATTTGCTCAATATCCTATTTATAACTACATTGGGAGTATCTTTATACCGTGAGTGTTTATTCACAACGGTATTACACATTTTGTATACGGCTGTTTGTATGAACCTTTTAGATGTTGATTACTTTGCGGTACTAGTCGCTGCACTATCTTCTTTTATGCTTGGCGGTATATGGTATTCAAAAGCTCTCTTTAAAAATGCATGGCTAGAAAGTATTGGCTTAACTGATCTGGATTTACAATCGGCTAACCCTAAGTTGATATTTGGTGGCAGTTTTTTTTTAGTTTTTATAGCGGCTTTAATGCTATCTCTTTTTTTAGGTAAGGATGCAAGCGTAGGTGAAAGTATAGGAACCGGCTTTGTGATCGGCTTTTTTTGGATCAGTAGTTCATTTGGATTGAGTTATATATTTGAGCAACGCCCTCTAAAGCTTTTTTTAATTAACGGGGGGTACCATATTTTACAATTTTCGTTGATGGGGCTCATTTTAGGGGTATGGCCGTAAGATTTAAATAATCAGCAAATCCAAATTTGATCCTTATCTACGAGTAGAGTAGTTTTATATAATCCCATTATACAATTTGGTAAAGAAACTAATGAAAATATTAGTTGTTGATGATATGCCACTCATGCGACACGTATTAATTAATATGCTTAGAAAACTAGAGTATAGCAATATCGTTGAAGCAACTGATGGATTGCAAGCTTTGGTATTTCTGCGCAACCAGCATTTCGATTTGGTTATTACTGACCTTCATATGCCAAAAATGGATGGAGTTAGTTTACTTACTAACATTCGAAAAGATAAAGAACTCGCTGATATTCCCGTTTTAATGGTTACTTGTGAAGACAGTACAGATAAAGTTAAGCAAGTTATTGCAGCTAAAGTATCAGGATTTATAGTCAAACCTTTTAATATGAATGTATTGTCATCTCAGTTAAATCGCTTCTTTTTTAAAGATTAGGATGTGTTTATTTTATAAAGGTTATATGTAATGGGCCTTTATAGATTAAGTCTGCCGTATCTAAATTCTAAGTCAGAGGTGGTAACCTTTACCCATCTAAACTGATATAATTGCTAATTACTCTTTATATAATACCGCAGGACGTAATGGCAAAACCCAACAAAAAAGGCCCTACTAAAACGGTTGATATTTTTTGCTCTGCTTGTAAAGCCTCTTTATTTAAATATCGAAAAGGGGGAAAAGGAACATTAATTAAGTGCTTTAAAGAGCGTATTAGCCAAGACTTTACAACAGAGGCTTGTATTTGCCCTAACTGTAGCCGGCCATTTGCCCGAGAAGCGATTATTCGCGGTGCGCCTGCCTATAAAATAATTGGTGGTAAAGTAACCTTTAAATAAGCTGTGTGAAGTAATACCAACCCACAATAATACTTAATTAAGCGAATTAGTATAAAGGCTTTTGTATGCGGACATATGGCCTTGTTAGAATTTACCATATTGATAGAATCGCCCGGTTTGCTGTTTCAATGAATGAAAAAATACCCTCCCCATGGATCGGGCCAGTTTTTTGGGTTATTTAAAAATGCATAAAGGATAGTTTCGTGATAGCACTCTTATTTGACATCATAGGTATGACAGGCACTTTTTTAGTAGTTGGTTCATTTTTTTTGTTGCAACTAGGTAAAACGTCTCCAGCCAGCCTAACGTATAATATGATGAATTTAACAGGGGCGATTTTATTGTTAATTAGCCTTTGCTATAACTTTAATTTAGCGAGCTTTGTGATTGAAATATTTTGGATAGCCGCGTCATTAATCGGTTTATACAAATACCTAAAAAACAGATCAACTTTAGCTACAAATTAATAACGTATTAGTTTTGTTCTACATTTTAAACACTGCAAACATAACTGTTTGCGGTGTTTTTTGCTTTTAGGATTAAATTTAGTTTACAAGGGTAATTAAATGCTTTTGTTAACAAAAATTTTATATCGCTGGATCATATAAGTCGTTACACTACCGGCCTTAAATTCTTTAGGCTATTTTCGGGCAGGCCATGTTTTCGTTTTCTAAAAGAATAATTGCAGTAGGTTTATTATTGATATTAATTTTAGTTGTAACATTCTGGGTAGGCCGTGCTCATGATATTGATAAAGCAACTGTGCAAGCACAGGGTCAAGTCACTCAATTAAATAATTATATTGATACTGAGTTAGTTCGTTTTTCTGCTATCCCACAACTGCTTACTTATAATCAGTTAATGATTGATTTTGTAAGTGGTGAGCACCAACACTACAACGCTATTAATAATTATTTAGCCGACATCCAACAGGCAAGTGGGTCCTCTGATATATTCGTACTTAATACGCAAGGTGAAGTAACCGCAAGTAGCAATTGGCAAGTCGATAACACCTTCTTAGGTAGTAACTTTGCATTTAGACCTTATTTTAAACGTGCTTTTGCAGGCGAAAAAGTGGCATATTTTGCCTTAGGTATGCGTTCAAAAGAGCGAGGGATTTACTTTTCACAAGCTATCTACCATGAAAAGAAAGCCGTAGGTGTTGTGGTTTTAAAGGTGAATGTGAGTAAATTTGAAAATGATAGAGAGCTTTTAAACACATCAATGGCGAGTCATTTTTACTTGCAGCTTGCTGATGACGTTATTGCTATGTCGGATGTGCAAGCCTGGCGTTTAAATAGTTTTCGTAAGTTTGATATAACACAGCGCCGTAACATCAAATTACGTAGAGCGTATTTAGATCACCAACCTACTTATATTGAGCAATTTCAATATACTAGTGAAGGTGTAACGCATTATAAAATAGACAATAAGCTGTATGTTAGCGCAGCCAAACCATTGCGTTATTTTAGCGCAAATATGTATGTGCTTGTTGATGTAACCTCTGTAAATCCGGCTCAATTACCTCGGTTATTTTGGGCAAGCATCATTTACGGTTTAGTAACTATTATAGGATATAGCTTACTGGCTCGTTTTGCTGGCTATAAAAAACTTTTATATTCAAGACATAGCCTTGAGGCAAAAGTAATTGAGCGAACTCAAGAGCTTGAAAAAGCACAAGTAGCGTTAGTGCAATCTGCTAAGCTGGCCACAATAGGGCAGCTAAGTGCAGGAATCAACCACGAAATAAACCAGCCGCTCAGTGCTATTAATACTTATTTAGCTTCGGCAAAGCGTTTATTAGCTAAAGGAAATACTTCAGCACTTGGTGAAAGCTTAGTAGTGATTGAGGGATTAGTTAATCGAGTGCACCAAATTGTAGGTCAGTTAAAGCATTTTAGTAAACCTTCAAAAATGCAGCTCAGACCTTACCCTCTTGCAGGGCTTGTTAATAACGCATTAATGATTTCTAGCGCGCAGTTAAAGCAAGATAACGTACAAGTAGAGCCACCTCAGTTTGATGAAACAGTCGTTGTGTGGGTCGATTCGCTTAAATTTGAACAAGTACTCGTTAATTTAATTACTAATGCTAGCCAAGCTATGAATGGCGCAATTATTCGTAACTTAAGTTTTCAGCTGGAGTGTTTTGAAGAGCGAGTAAAACTGTCGATTTTAGATACTGGCTCTGGTATTGAGCAACATGCATTTGGTAATTTATTTGAACCTTTTTATAGTACTAAATCAAGTAAAGGTTTAGGCCTTGGTTTATCTATATCAAAACAAATAATAGATTCGTTTAATGGTTGTTTGAGCGCGCACAATCGAGTTGAAGGCGGGGCTGAATTTATAATTAGCCTCTCTAACAGGCAGGAAAATAAAGATGATTGATAGCTCCCCATGTAATCACATAATAGTCATTGATGATGAAGCAATGATCAGAGACTCTTTAAAGCAATTGCTCACTCTCGAAGGATACGCCGTTGAGTGCTTTAATGACGCAAGTACCGCTCTTAGCAAACTCAATAGGCGCTTTGCTGGAGTTGTGCTGAGCGATATAAATATGCCGAACATGGATGGCTTAACGCTTTTAGAGCAAATAACGGCTTTTGATAGTGAGCTCCCTGTAATATTTTTAACTGGTTACGCTGATGTATCGATAGCAGTTAAAGCGATGCAATTAGGTGCGTATGATTTATTTGAAAAACCAGTTAACGAACATCTTCTTGATTGCATAGCACGAGCGTGCGACAAACGAAGCCTTGTTATGGAGAACCGCGCATTAAAAGTGGCTGTACAGAAAACCTCAGCCCCAGGTGTACGCATACTAGGTGACACACCTAAAATGCAACACATGATGCACTTATTAAACACAATTATAGATACCCCAACCGATGTAATGATTGAAGGTGAAACTGGCACAGGTAAAGAACTTGTAGCGCGGTATCTACACGATCAGAGTAATCGCTCTAGCTGTAATTTTGTTGCTATTAATTGTGGCGCAGTACCAGAGCAGTTAATAGAAAGCGAATTGTTTGGTGCAGCAAGTGGTGCCTATACAGGGGCTACTCAAAGTCGAAAAGGTAAGTTTGAATATGCACAAGGTGGTACGGTCTTTTTAGATGAAATAGAAAGCACTCCAATGGCACTGCAAATTAAGTTATTACGCGTATTAGAAGAGCGAAAAGTAACACCTGTAGGCGATAACAAAGCAATTGATTTAGACATCAGAATTGTTGCAGCTACAAAAGTAGACTTACTTGCGTTAGTTGAAAAGGGTGATTTTAGAGCTGATTTATACTACAGACTTAGTTTGGTTAACGTTAATATTCCGCCATTACGAGAGCGAAAAGCTGACATATTACTTTTGTTTAAACACTTTAGCTCTATTGCTGCAACTCGCTATCATAAGCCGCCGGCGGCAGTAAATTACGAAATACAACAGCGGTTAGTTGCCTATGACTGGCCGGGCAATGTGAGAGAGCTAAGAAATCAAGCAGAGCGAGCTGTATTACTTGGTGCCGAACTTGCCTTTGCTGAAGTTAAAACACAACAATTAGGTGGCTTATCTCCCGATTTAAGTTTATCTGAAAAAGTCTCTTTTTATGAGCAGTCACTTATTGAGTACGCGCTTGAGCAAAACCACGGCAGTATTAAAAATACCATGGAAACACTGCAAATTGCTCGTAAAACACTTTACGATAAAATGAGTAAATACAATCTTAATAGAGATATGTTTACTGACTAAATGTGTGGGTTTGGTGACAAGACCCACTTTCTTATGTGTGGTAATTCACACGTTTTTATTTAAATCAAACGATTTGCTTTAGTAAGTTATTGAAATATATTGCTTTTATAAACTTGGCAGTAAAGTTGCGTTATAAGCGCTACAACAAGTAGATTCTAATAATTAGGGCACACGATGACAAAAACTACACACACCTGTATTTTATTTCTATCCTATGGTTGCTTAGCTACATTTTCACACACATCTTTTGCTGCAGAGTACGCTGTATACGGTAAAGCTGAAGTACAAATTGCCAGTACTGATACGGGCATAATGCGTTATGCCGAAGAGGGTACTCAAATTGAAGCGCCATACTCGCGTATTGGTATTAAGGGCGATCATAAACTTAACGAATATTTAAGTGCTGTTTTTAAATATGAGGTACAAGTTAAAGGTTTTGAAGAAGATGATACGCAAGAACCTTTCACAGCACGTAATACTTACTTAGGTTTAAAAGGCGCGTTTGGTGAAGTTGTTGTAGGTCGTAACGACACTCGTTTTAAATATTCTGAAGGTAAACTCGATAACTTTAACGAAACTCAAGCCGATATGGCACAGGTTATAGCAGGCCAAGATCGCCTCGGTGATACTATAACTTACACCTCAAACTATTGGCATAATACGCAGTTTTCATTTACCTACGCTCCTAAAGACGATAATAAAGATAATGAAGCAGGTTTTGCTGCTACGCTTATTTATGGTGATCGTAATTTAAAAAGTACTTCATATTACTTATCGTTAAGCCATGTTGATTCACTTAATAATATTACTGCAAGTAGAATTGCCGGTGTTTATAAGTTCGAACAATTACAACTTGGTGCGCTGTACCAGCATTCAGAATCAGTAGATGGCAGTAAGTCGGGCAATGGTTACGTATTAAGTGCCAGTTATACACTTGATAAGTGGGTGCCAAAAATTCAATTTGCAAAGGATGACTCAACTCTTCGTCAAGCATCTGAGGCAACGCAATGGAGTACAGGCCTTGATTATGTATTTGATAAGCAAACTACAGCTTATCTTTTATATACCGATCTTAATTTAGAAGAACAAGACGACAGCAGTGTTGCGCTTGGTCTTAAATATAAATTTTAGGAAAAGTAATGACTCAACAAATTTTAAAAAACAATTCTCCTAAAAAACAGAGTATGCAATGGTTTTGGCTATTACTGGGCCCAAGCGTTATGTTGCTTACCTGTCTAGTAAACCCACCTGAGGGTATGTCGGTTGCTGCATTTAAAACAGCAGGCTTAGCATTTTGGATGGCATCGTGGTGGGTAAGTGAAGTAGTGCCAATTCCAGCAACAGCTTTGCTTCCTTTGGTAATATCACCACTTGCTGATATAGAAGCCATAAAAAGTGTGGCTGCACCGTATGCGCACCCGCTAATATTTTTATTTTTAGGCGGATTTTTAATCTCTATCGCTATGGAGCGATGGGGGTTACATAAACGTATAGCGCTTAGCACCATGTTATATGCGGGTAAAAAGCCAAGTTTGCAAATTTTAGCAATGATGCTTGTAACTGCATTTTTGTCGATGTGGATGTCTAATACCGCAACAGCCGTAATGATGCTACCTATTGCACTTTCAATTACCAATTTGGTTAAGCAATCAGACCCAAGTAATGAAGGGTTTGGCAAAGCATTGCTACTATCAATTGCTTATGGTGCAAGCATTGGTGGTATTGCTACTTTAATTGGTACACCGCCTAATGCATTAATGGCTGCATACCTATCTGACAGTTACCAAATTGAAATAGGCTTTGCTCAGTGGATGATTGTAGGCGTACCACTGTCTTTAAGTATGCTTATTATTAGTTGGGTTTGGCTTACCAAATTTGCGTATAAAGTAGATGCTAATGTTAAAAACGATCAAAAAATTGATACAAAAGCGGTGTTTTCAACGCAGCTAAAAAGCCTAGGTATAATGCAACGTGCCGAAAAAGGCGTGTTATTTGTGTTTGTTTTAGCAGCACTGTGTTGGATATTTAGACCTATACTTGGCGACATAACAGGGCTTAAAATTTCTGATACGGGTATTGCGATTGCCGCTGCATTATTACTATTTGTTTTGCCTGCAAACAAAGGCAGTGACGAACGTATTCTTGATTGGGAAAGCGCAGCTAAAGTGCCGTGGGGCGTTTTATTATTATTTGGTGGCGGGCTTACACTTGCATCTCAAATTAAGTCATCAGGGCTTGCTGAATTTATTGCTCACCTAATTGAAGGCGCTAGTGCCATTCCACTTGTTATGAGTGTACTTGTTGTTGTGGCATTAATTACATTTTTAACTGAGATCACTAGCAATACAGCGACTGCAGCTGGCTTTCTTCCTTTGTTAGGACCCGTTGCAGAGTCTATAACAGGTTCGCCTTTAGTTTGGGTTATTCCTGCAGCTATAGCGTGTAGTTGTGCGTTCATGATGCCGGTAGCGACACCACCAAACGCTATTGTGTTTGGCTCAGGGCAAATTCAAATGCGCGACATGATAAGAGCCGGCTTTGTGCTAAATATTGTCGCCATTGTATTAATTACGCTAGTGACAATGACTATCGCAGCGCAAGTATTTGGCTTTTAAAACTGTACTAAATTAGTTCCAACCAACCTATATCAGAGTAGTTTTGTTTAAAGTTATAACTTAAAGCAAAGCTACTCTTTATATCCAATCTATTTCAGTTAAATTCACGCCATTAGTGTTCAAAAGAGTTGCTTAGGGTAGATTTACCCTTAAAAACTCAAGTTATATATTACGCTTTCAAGCAAATTAGTGTTATTGCTCGAAAAACAGAACAAGGTTATAGTCTGCGGTAACTTTAAAAATTGAGTAATCTATTTTGAGCACCGACACATCACAGGCAATGCCTTTAATTCCTCAATTTGATGAATTGCAAAAAAGCTTTCTCGAAACACCTTACTTGCCAATTGATAAACGTCTCGTTTTATTAAAAAAACTCCGTGTACGTATTGTTGAACTTGAGCAAGAGCTAGTGGATGCTGCTTCAAAAGACTTTGGTTACAGAACCGCTTTCGATACTCTACTTGGCGATATATTACCTACGGTTCAAACACTCGCGCACATTATCAAAAAGCTACCAAAATGGGCAAAGCCAAGTAATCGCTCTGTGGGTTTAAGCTTGTGGCCTTCAAAAGTAAGTGTTAATTACCAACCTAAAGGTGTGGTTGGTATTATTGCACCGTGGAATTACCCTATTCAGTTAGCGTTAGTACCTGTGCTTACCGCCATAGCTGCTGGTAATAGAGTTATGCTCAAATTAAGCGAGTTTACACCTCACACAAACGCCGTTATCGAAAAAATATTTAAAGACGACATGCAAGCGCATTGCAAAATAATACAAGGCGGTAGCGACGTAGCCGCGCAGTTTTCATCACTGCCATTTGCTCATTTATTATTTACGGGGTCATCGGCCGTTGGTAAATTAGTAATGGCGTCAGCGAGTCGTAATTTAACGCCGGTAACGCTTGAGCTCGGTGGTAAATCGCCAGTTATTATTACGCAAAATGCCGATATTAAAAAAGCGGCACAAGCTTTACTGTTTGGAAAAATGGCCAACGCAGGGCAAATATGTGTAGCACCCGATTACGTATTTGTACCCAAAGCGCTTGAGCATCAGCTGGTTCAGCAATTATGTGAGCTGTATAAAAAGCATTTTAAAGACGGTGTTGAAGGTAAAAACTTAACTTCTATTATTAGCGATGCACACTATAAACGTTTAGCAACCTACTTAGAGCAAGCCCAAGAGCTTGGCGCAAACATTATTAAGCCACTTGAGCAAAACCAGCAAGATGAGCAAAAACATCGTATGGGGCTGCACTTAGTGACTCAAGTTACTGACGAAATGCAGCTTATGCAAGATGAGCTATTTGGCCCAATACTACCAATAATGAGTTATGACAAGCTCGACAGCGCAATTGACTATATTAAAGCCCATCACCACCCGTTAGCGCTTTATATTTTAGGGCAAGATAAGCACGCTCAAGAATATATTATGAAGCAAACAATCAGTGGCACTGTGGCGATAAACGATACGTTAGTGCAAGTAACTGCTGACGATGCCCCTTTCGGTGGTGTAGGGCATTCAGGAATGGGGCATTATCATAGCATAGAAGGGTTTTTAACGTTTAGCCATGCTAAAAACACGTTAGTATCGGGCTCGTTTAATCCTCGTATTGTTATGCTGCTAAAACAAAGCAAACTTCTTATTAAGCTACTAAAGTGGCTTTACATAAAATAAGAGTATGTTGATTTTGTAAAGTTGAATAGATTTTGAACCTGCTAAATCAAGATATTAAAAAGGCTGAATTACGTTATGTAATTCAGCCTTTTTAGATTAGTTTCAAACTAAGGTTAAGGTCTTAAACTCTTAAGAGTCTTAAACTTTAAAATAAGCGACCTTCGCCAGCATAAGTACCCACTTGTATTTTTGCATAAATGGCATCGGCTTTTTCTTTAGCTTCTTCAATTTCTTTAGGCAGCATTTTACGCTCATCAAGTTTGCGGCTATGACTCGCTTGCATATTGCCGTTGTACTCAGCGATAGTATTCCAAATGTATGACTTTACTAAATCTTTTGGCATACCTAGCCCTTCAAAATACATGAGGGCTAAATTGAATTGTGCTAAAGAGTAATTGTTTGCAGCTGCTTTTTCGTACCAGTTGCGTGCCGCTTCATAATCTCGCGTAACGCCCACGCCATTGGAATACATTACACCTAAATTAAACTGAGCCGCAGGCAGGTTTTTATTGGCTGCTTTTTCAAATAAGGTAACAGCCATTTGGTGATCAAGCTTTACGCCTTTACCTTCGTCGTATAAAACAGCTAACGCAAACATTGAATCCGGATGGTTCTTTTTAACGCCTTGTTGATAAAGCGCAGCTGCCTTGCGGTAATCGCGTGTTACACCGTATCCACCTTCGTATAATTTAGCTAGTTCGTAAATTCCTGGCGCAAAACCTTTATCGGCAAGGTATTGAAATTCTTTTAGGGCGACTGCAAATTCACCTTCGTTAGCTGCTCTTATGCCATCTTCTAATGTTGCATGAGCGAAAGGGCTGGCAAGTAAAACGCCAGCAAGAACGAGTGCTTTCAAATTAAACTGTGACATATTAATGTCTCCAATTAGTAATAGTTACGATAGGTTTTAGGGCCAGTATATCTTGCCGCGATTAAATAGCGCCTAAATAGAACAAGTTTTAATCCCGACAGGTAAACAGACTTTAGTTAAATGCTAAATTATTAAATTTTTGCACTATTTGCGCATTTTAAACGTTTAATACTCAATGCATTTAAGTAGAGACTAAATCGGTTATTATAAATAGATGCAAAAAAGGGTGTCTACTGTTATGTTTTACGCCAGCTTTAGCGCAAACGCAAGGCGATACCTTATCAGATCGTGCGTATAAAATGTAAATAACAGCGCGGTGGACTTTTAAGGTAAGTAAACGAGTTTAAGAAGTGTAAGATACAGATTTTATAGAAAATTTAAAGAAATAAAAAAAGCCCGTTAGGGCTTTTTTGAGTCATATTAACCGTCACTAATATGAGCAATGTAGCAAGTAAATATGATATTTGATGTTATTACTTGGGTCGAGTAAGTAATAACACGAAGCGGCACGCTCTTCTTTTAATGTGTCAGCATCCTTGCTGAATATTCTTCCGTAGGCACTGAGGTCGTTACACTGTGTTTGTGCGAACGATTATCAGTTAGATCTAAATGCAAGTCAATACTTAAATGATAATTATTATCAAATGAGTTTTGAGCTTCGCCACAATATAAATAATAGAGAAAGTTATGCTTAATAATTTCAAAGCAAAAAAACTAAAACAGATATGCCTTGCTGTAAGTATGTTGTTTTTATGTAGTTGTTCGGCATCTTTTACTTACAATAATTTGAGTTGGCTTTCATCGTTTTGGGTTGACGATTATGTTGATTTAAATAAAAAGCAAAATACACAGCTAAAAAACATAATTACAACAACACAAAATTGGCACCGAACTACCCAGTTACCCGCCTACAGACAAGACATACAAAATATAAAAGTATTGTTTAACCAAACATTGGAGGCTAAACAATTAAAAACACAGGTTGTGCTTGCAAAACAACATTGGCAGAACCTACTTGGATACGCAAAGCTGCCTTTAGCTGAGCTTGGGGCAACCTTATCAAGTGAGCAAAGAGGTGAGCTTTTAAACAATATCCAAATAAAAATTAACGACGAACGCGAAGAGTTTAACGAACAAACCCCGCTTGAGCGAAAAAGTGAGCGTTTAGAAGAGCAATTTGAATACTACGAGCAGTGGATAGGCAAGCTTAATAAACAACAAAAAGCGCTGATTAAATCGACTAATGAGCAACATCAAGACTCAGGAGCGCTGTGGTTAGAGTACAAGCAAAACCGTTTGAATGCAGCCAAACAGGTATTTACAAATGCTGAAATTACAAAAAAAGAATTTATAAATCAGTTAAGTACGGTTATTGAAGAGCGCGAACTTTATATGAGCAACGCGCTATTGAAAAGCAATGAAGTAAACTTAAATTTATATATAAATTTACTCTACAAATTAAACCTAACTCTAAATGATAAACAACGCCAAAGTGTTAATGATCAATTTGATGAGTTAATTGAGACCTTAAACGATATAATAGAAAACTAAATTGTGCGTGAATTATTAAGTTTTAAATTAGCTGTTTAGGCTGGTTTGTTTTTAAACGCAAAAAATGCTTTTTAAAGGGCAATATATGGTTACAGATTTGAAAAGTATCTTAAACACTTGGCATCTCAATAGGGACAACCAAGAATGGGTTTTAGCTACTTTGTACAAAATTGAAGGCTCTAGCTACAGAAAACTAGGGGCTATGATGCTTATTTCGAGCCTAGGCGAGCGCTTGGGGATGCTTTCGGGTGGCTGTTTAGAAGCTGACATACAGCGCCACGCTAAACAAGTAATGAGTACTTTAACCAGTAAAACCATCAGTTATGATGCTACCGACGAAGACGATTTAACATTTCAACTTGGCATTGGTTGTGGGGGCATAGTACACATTTTATTGCAGCCCATCCACAAGGCTAATGACTATTTACAGTTAGAGCTTGTATCTAAAGCACTTAATGAGAATAAACCAGGGCGATACCTTCAACAAGTAAGCCCCATTTTGCCAGCCGGTAGTGGTGTATTTACGCAAAATGATGAGTTACATGGTTTATCAATGAACCGCAAAGCGCAGTTGGTAGAATTACAAGGCGCTACGTGCTTGCAAACTTCTATTTATCCGCCTCCTCATTTATTAATAGTGGGTGGTGGGGCCGATGCAGTTCCGGTTTATACATTTGCCAAACAACTTGGTTGGAGTGTAACTGTATGGGATACACGTGCTGCCAATGCAAAAAGGCAATATTTTAAAAATGCTGATGCTATTTTGCGCATCACACCGAGTGAGTTAAAAGAATATTGCATAACTAATAAAGTAGATGCTGCTATTTTAATGGCTCACAGCGTTGAGCTCGACGCGAATACGTTGGCTCAATTTAAAGATGTTCCGTTTAAATACATAGGGTTATTGGGTCCTAAGCACAGACGTGAACAAGTTTTAGAGCACGCAAATACGCGTGTTTCACAAATAAAGTCTCCTGTTTTTGGGCCTGTCGGTTTAAATTTAGGCGGCGACTCGCCAGAGAGTATTGCACTATCGCTGATCAGTGAAATACATGCAGTGCTGTGTGACAAAAACGCCCAATCGCTAAGCCATTGGGGGCAAGAGGCGTGCTAATTGCAAAAGTTGTTTTAGCCGCAGGTCAATCATCTCGCTTTAACGGCTGTAAATTAACGGCTGATATCGGGTTTGGCAAAACAATGATTGAGCATGCAGTAAATACACTTCAAGCACTTGATGACACGCCGGTGTATGTAGTTACCGGGGCATGGCATAAAGAAGTATCACAAGCACTGGCAGGTTATAAAAACATAGAGCTCATTGAGAACAAGCAATGGAGCCAAGGTTTAGGTAATTCAATCGCGATAGCTTCTCAAACAGTGTTTAAAAATAAGTCCTTTGATGGGGTTTTATTTATGCTCGCGGATCAGGTTGAGCTAAAAGTAGCGCACTTAAGTGAGCTAGTTACTGGTTTTACACGTAATCCATCGCGCTGGTGCGCAAACTATGGTGAGCGTTTAGGCGTACCCGCTATATTCCCAGCAGTTGATTTATCTCAGCTTACAAGCTTAACTTCAGATAGAGGTGCACAGCAATTACTGCGCTCCAGCAGTGAGGTCGTCAATACAATTAGTTTACATAGTGCGAGTTTAGACATAGATACTCAAAAGCAGCTAAGTAATTTTATAGCTAAAAATGAGTGAAAAAGTAGTAGTAGGGCGAAATAAGTTTTAGCTGCGCTAACGCTTTAGTGCAGTGGTTATGGTATTTAGCTGTTAATGTAGCTGATGCGGTAACTATATGTGTTATGGATTAGTAGTTACAACAATCTTAACTGTTATAACCTGCGTTTAAATTAAATAATTTAAACGCAGGTTATAAAGCTTAATCAAGGGGCAAGCTATGGTGACGTTTACAATTAATGGCAAGGTGGTTGAATCACACGCAAGTGAAGATACACCATTGTTATGGGTTATTCGTGATGAAATTGGATTAAAAGGTACGAAGTTTGGTTGCGGTATTGCAATGTGTGGTGCGTGTACGGTGCATTTAGATGGGCAAGCAACTCGCTCATGTGTTTTACCAATTGGCGCAATTGCAGGAAAAAACATTACCACAATTGAAGGGCTTAATAACGAACACCCACTTCAAAAAGCATGGGTTGAAGAGCAAGTACCACAGTGCGGTTACTGTCAGTCGGGGCAAATAATGCAAGCTGCTACATTACTGGCAGCTAATCCAAGTCCTTCAGATGAAGAAATAGTAAGCCATATGAATGGTAACTACTGTCGCTGTATGGCTTATAAACGTATTAAAACTGCTATTCAACGCGCTGCAGATGAGTCACAAAGTGTAGTAAATATATTTGATCCAAATGCACAAGACGCTTAACTGGAGCCGATAATGAAAAAATTATTTCAAAAAAATAGCGAAACCGTTAATTTAAATCGTCGCTCGTTTATGATTGGCACTGCTAGCGCAGGTTTAGTCATGGCGTTTGCCCCTGCGTTATTTTCGGGTTCGGTCAGTGCAAAAGAATCAATTGCGCAACAGGCTTTCTCACCAACCATTTGGTGGACTATGAGCACCAACGGCGCCGTAGAAGTGAGTATTGCAAAAGCTGAAATGGGTCAACATATTGGTACTGCTCTTGCGCGTATTGTGGCTGATGAGCTTGAATGTGATTGGGATAAAGTATCAATTACCTACGTAGATACCCATGAAAAATGGGGCTTTATGGTAACGGGAGGTTCGTGGTCTGTATTTCAAAGCTTTAAGCCATTATCTCAAGCCGGTGCTGCGGGTCGAATTGCATTAATAGAAGCTGGAGCTAAAATGCTCGGCGTGCCTGCAGACAAATGTCGTGCTGAAAAGGGCTATATTATTGCAGGCGAAAAATCGGTTAGTTACGCTGACATAGTTAAAAAAGGCGAGTTTAATCGTACATTTACCAGCGATGAAGTTGCAAACCTTCCACTAAAACCTGCTAATAAACGTCATTTAACTGGGCTTAAACAAGACTTTAAAGCGCTTGATATACCAGCCAAAACAAATGGCACCGCAGTATATGGGATAGATGTAGAAGTTGAAGGCATGCTGTACGCGCGACCAGTAATACCGCCAACCCGTTATGGCAGTACAGTAACAAACGTTGACGATAGTGCAGCAAAAGCTATTAAAGGTTACAAAGGCTATGAAATTTTAAATGACCCTAGTAACACAGTGCAAGGCTGGGTTGTTGTATTAGCTGATAGTTACCCAAGTGCCATTAAAGCAGTAGATGCTTTAAAGGTGAGTTACAAAAAGGGTGAGTCAGCAAATATATCTGAAGCTGATATTCAAAAAGAAGGTAAGCGATTATGCGAGCAACGCGACTCGGGTACTTTATTTGTTGATCAAGGCGATATAAAGAAAACCCAAGCAGACGCCAGTGAGTCGTTAGAATCAATGTATACCACAGCGACAGCGAGTCATTATCAGCTAGAGCCATTAAATGCGGTTGCAGAATTTAAAGACGGAAATTGGATTATTCATACTGGTAACCAATGGCAGTCACTTACGTTACCTGCGCTTGCTAAAGCACTCGAAATAGAACAAAACAAAGTAATTATTCGTCCTTACTATTTAGGTGGTGGTTTTGGTCGTCGATTATTTGGTGATTGGACTGTACCTGCAGCTCTAACTGCAAAAGCAGTAGGTAAACCAGTAAAACTGGTATTTACACGAGCAGACGATAGTTTATTCGATCAGTCTCGTTCTGCATCTGCTGCAAAAATGACGGCGTCGTTTGATAAAAACGGTACTTTTACTGGTTTAGAGCATGCATTTGCTGCAGGTTGGCCTACTAAAGCAATGGCACCAGGGTTTTTATCACCGGGTGTGGATGGTAAAGGTAAATTTGATGCATTTTCGGCATCGGGCGCTGATCATTGGTACAGCATGAGCAGTCATCGTGCACGTGCTATTAATAACGAAGTTGCACAAAGCACCTTTACTCCTGGTTGGTTACGTTCAGTAGGGCCTGGCTGGATTGCATGGAGCCTTGAGTCGTTTATTGATGAAATTGCCCATAAGCAAGGCAAAGATCCAGTTCAATTTAGAATTGAAATGTTAGACGGTAAAGGCAAGCAAGCGGGTAAAGCACCTGAGAGCGTTGGTGGAGCACTGCGCTTACGTAATGTGCTTAAAACGGTGTCTGATAAAGTAGCTTCTGTTAAATTAGCTAAAGATGAGGGCATTGGTTTTTCTGTAAGCTCAGGGCAAGAACGTACCATGCCAGCATGGCTTGCAACCGCAGCGCATGTTCACGCTAACCGTGATAGTGGTAAAATAACGCTTAAAAAGCTCTATGTTGTTGTAGATGCGGGCTTAATAGTTCACCCTGATGGCGCACTGGCGCAAATTGAAGGGTCGTTACTATGGGGCAGCAGCCTTGCATTGCATGAATCAAATACGTATAAAGATGGACAGGTATCAGCGACTAACTTTAATACTTACTTACCGCTAAGAATGCAAGATGTGCCAGATATTGACATTGAATTTTTACAAAGTGATGAGTTTCCAGTTGGTTTAGGCGAACCTGGCGTTATAGGGGTCGCTCCTGCTATTGGTAATGCTGTGTTTAATGCAGTAGGCGTGCGTTTACGTGACCTACCAATGAAGCCAAGCGAACTTAAAAAAGGCTTAGAAGCGTAAAACAAAAATAACTAAAGGGGGTATGCTTTAAGCTGCCCCTTTTAGTTATTAAATATATTTATGTAATTATTATTTATGTATCAATAAGTAGCGTTGTTTATACCAATTTGCTTAATTAAATGATTAAGTATTATTGCAAATTGGTATTAGGTTGTTATTACTTGTTGATATTAGTTAAGGTTTATTTATGCTAATCGACCCAACAGGGCGAGAGTTTAGTTACTTACGTTTGTCTATTACTGATGTATGTAATTTTAAGTGTGTTTATTGTTTACCAGATGGTTATCAGGGCGGTCATGACCGTGGCTTTCTCACAATTGATGAAATTAGCAACACGCTTAAAGCGTTTGCACACCATGGTATCGAAAAAGTAAGGATCACTGGCGGAGAGCCAACTCTTCGTAAAGACTTTATAGATGTTGTTCGCGCGGCAAAAGATGTCGCGGGCATAAAAAAAATTGCAATGACTACGAATGGTTTTTCCCTTCATAAGAATATTCATGACTGGGTAGATGCAGGCTTAAACGCCATTAATGTAAGTATTGATAGCTTAGATTCACGCATGTTTAACACCATTACTGGGCATGACAAATTTACCTCAGTAATGAAAGGTATTGATACTGCGCTTGAAACGGGTATTGATTCGGTAAAAATAAACAGCGTGCTGATGAAGCAATACAACGCAAAAGAGTTTGATACATTTTTAAATTGGGTTAAACACCGTCCCGTTACCATCCGCTTTATAGAATTGATGCAAACAAACGACAACAAAGCCTTTTTTGATGCTAACCATGTTTCTGGGCAAGTTTTAAAAACTCAGTTATTACAAACGGGTTGGCAGCAAGTTGCGCGTAGTGCATCAGCAGGTCCTGCTCAAGAGTTTGCCCACCCTGATTATCAAGGCAGAATTGGTTTGATCATGCCTTACAGCAACGACTTTTGTAGTACCTGTAATCGATTAAGGGTTACAGCTAAAGGAAATCTGCACTTGTGTCTGTTTTCTGAAGAGGGTATTTCGCTAAGAGAATATATGAACGACAGTTCAAACAGTGAATTAATGGCATTGTTATCTCGTTATATTAAGACCAAAAAACCAACTCACCTTTTACACCAAGGTAATACGGGTATCACTACTAATTTATCCATGTTAGGTGGCTAGTTGTTAAAGCCACTTAGTGATACTAAATCACCAAACGTGTCTCTAAAATACGCTATATCATCCTAAAGAATCAAATAACAGGTTGTGTTTACATGCTCTATACCAACAAGGCTTGTTAAATTATATTTTCACGTTAAACTTACTTTTTATATTTTATCAAGTGATTAGAATGGATATTGCGGCACTTAACAGCACTAAATCATTAAGGAAGAGCGTTCTTAGATGGATGTGTCTTTGTTTTGGTTTTTTATCGCTAGTATTTGCGAGTGTTAATTTAACCGTAAATAACTTTCCATTACTTGGCTATATCGAAATATGTTTTTCCGTTTATTGTATATTTACTTATATTTCAGTTACACGCCGTCCACTACAGTTTTGGCAATCCTTAATAATGTGCGCACTGGTAACGTTAATCATTATTTTAGGTACATACTTAACATCGCCACGTAATGGTGTGTTTGTATGGTCGTTTGCATTACCTATTTTGTACTACCTGTTGTTAGGTAAACAATACGGTGTAATTTTCTCTGCAAATTTATTAGTTATCCAAGTGCTTATTTTAGGGAGTAAGTCTACTCATGCCCCCTTTGAAACTTTTAACTTATCCCTTAATTTAATCTGTGCTTATTTTAGTATTTGGGCGATTTCTCATGTTTTTGAAGGAAGCCGCTCGCATTTTTCAAAGCGCCTTAAAAATTTAGCGTTACTTGATCCATTAACGGGTGCAGGTAACCGCCTTTCAATGAACCACTACTTTGAAGTAGAACTAAAAGATAAGTCGCAGTTATATTTGTTTTTACTCGATTTAGACTTTTTTAAACAGGTAAATGATGAGCATGGCCATGGTGTCGGTGACCAAGTACTTATCGAAGTGGCCACTTTACTAAGAGTTGTGCTTGGTAGAGGGTATGTATTTAGAGTAGGTGGTGAAGAGTTTGCTTTATTTAGCTCTTTTGCAAATGAAGAGGCTGCACTTAATACCGCTGAACAAATAAGAGCACGTTTTGAAAATACCACATTTGACATTGACGGCCTTGCAATTAATGTTACAACCAGTATTGGTGTTGCAAAATTTAAAAGTACTAATTCATTGGAAAGCTTTGTAAACCAAGCAGATAAACAGTTATACAAAGCAAAACAATTTGGTCGCAATAAAGTGTATTGTAAGTTTAAAAAAGAACACGACGATGAGACGGTAGTTGCTTAAGCAGGGTTACTTAATACATTTGCTCAAAATTGGGGATCCCGTTTTCCCAAATCGGTTTATCTTTTCCTAAATGCTCGCGCACAGCATCAAAAAACAACCGGGTCCTCACTGGTAAATCTCGGTGCGGATATACGGCATACATCGCACTAAACTCCATCAGTTTTACATCGGTCAATAAAGGCACTAGCTTACCTTGTATTATTTCATCACCAATAATAAATGCAGGGGCGACAAAGTAAGTTGTACCCGATAATGTTTTCATTAACAATGACTCGGCATCATTAGCACGAAACACACTTTTTATTTTTTGCTCGCAGCGTTCACCCTTACTATCGTAGTAATCTATGGTTTCTACTCGAATAGAATTACTGGCATAGCTTGCTGCTGGTAATTGCGCTAACTCTTCGATTGTCTTTGGCATACCGTAAGTTTCAATAAACTGCGGTGCAGCTAAAATTAATAATCGGTTACGCGCTATTTTACGTGCAATAAGTGACGAATCTTTAGGCTCACCTACACGAAAAGCCAAATCAAATCCTTCAGAGACTATATCTACTAATCTATCGTCTAAACGCAGTTCAACTTCTACTTGAGGAAAGCGTTTTTGAAAATCATTAAGTACAGGTTGTAAATAACGACGACCAATCAATGTTGATGACGTGATTTTTAACACCCCGCGTGGCTCTAAATGGTAGTTTTCAGCCATGCGTACTGTTTCGCCGAGCAACTCTCTAAGCTCAGCGGCTTTTTTGATCATTTCGGCGCCCGCCGCTGTGAGCGAAAACGAACGCGTTGTGCGGTTAAGTAACCTAACGCCTAACTCATCCTCTAAACGGCTAATTTGTTTAGATATAACAGAGCGATCTATGTTGCGTAATTCTGCAGCTTTTGCAAAAGAGCCTTGCTCAACCACTTCAAGTAACATTAAAAGTCGACTTGTTGTATCCATTATTACACCTTAACTAATTCATTGATGCCATTTTGGCATTAATGAATTTAAAAATCTATGGTTTTTAAACACGGGTTAAATCCGTATTATGCGAGGCTAATCAACAATGGAGCGTCTTCATGAACAAACATCTAATTGCTGCTGCACTTACTGCGGCATCTTTAACACTAGCAGGTTGTGCCGATGAGAGCACAGCTCAATCAGCACCTGCACAGCAACTTCAACCAATTGATGTAGCACAGGTGCTTGTTAAACCAGTACAAAGCTGGCACACATATACAACTCGTTTAGAGTCTCCACAAGAAGTTGCTTTAATGCCGCGTGTATCGGGAATCATCGATAGCATTGAATTTAAAGAAGGCGATGTGGTTAAAGAAGGCGATGTTTTATTTCAATTAGATGCTCGTCCATTTGCTGCTGTGGTTGCTAGTTTAAAAGCGCAAATCAACAGCGCACAAGCTGCCTTAGAGCAAGCTAAAAGTGAAGACAAACGAGCGGTACGATTATTAGACCGTAAAGCAATTTCTACTGAGCAAGCACAAGCGCGTACTTCAACACTACGCCAACGCGAAGCACAGCTTTCTGCACTTCAAGCACAACTTACTTCAGCAGAGCTTGATTTAGAGTTTACGTCAGTAGTATCACCAATTGATGGCATTATTTCTCGCGCAAATATTACCAAAGGTAATAACATACTTGCGGGTCAAAGCGTATTAACGTCAATTGTTTCAAACCAAGCTATGTACGCTTATTTTGATGTTGATGAACGCACATGGAATCAATCTTTTAATGATGTTACTGCTGCGAGTCAGCAAACTGTTGTAATGCAAAAAGTGGGTCAAAGCGATTTTGCATACAAAGGCTACATTAACTTTATTGATAACCAAATTAATTCATCAACAGGTACATTACGTGTACGTGCAGTATTTAATGAAGACAGCAACCAGTTACGCGCAGGCTCGTTTGCACGTATAAAGCTTGCTGCAAATTCTATTAGCGACGCGATTATTATCCCAGAACGTGCAATTGGTACCGACTTAAAAAATCGTTTTGTATTAACGGTTGGCGAAAACAACGTACTTGAATACAAACTTATCACTACAGGTGAGCGTTACGGTGCCTTACGTGCGGTTACATCGGGCCTTAACGAAGGTGATGTTATTGCTGTAAATGGCCCAGCTCGCGTAGGCCCTGGTATGCCAATCTCTCCGCAAACAGTAACAATTGATACAAGTGGTGTGGCATTTACATTGTTAAATGACAACGCACAACTTGTGGCTAAGCAATAAGGTTTATTGATGAAATTCTCGCATTTCTTTATACAGCGTCCAATATTTGCGGCCATGCTGTCATTGGTTATTTTAATTGCTGGTGGTATATCACTATTCCAACTACCAGTAAGTGAATACCCAGAAGTAGTTCCTCCAACCGTGGTTGTAACCGCTAACTACCCGGGTGCTAACCCGACCGTTATTGCGCAAACAGTGGCAACACCGTTGGAGCAAGAAATTAACGGCACTGAAAACATGTTATATATGTTTTCGCAAGGTACCAGTGATGGCCGCATGACACTAACGGTAACCTTTGCATTAGGTACCGATTTAGACCGTGCTCAAGTACAAGTACAAAACCGTGTAAACAGTGCGCTTCCGCGTTTGCCAGAAGAAGTACAACGTTTAGGTGTTGTGGCTGAAAAGTCATCACCAGATTTAACCATGGTAGTGCATTTATATTCACCTGAAAAAACGCACGACACAGCGTACTTATCTAACTATGCCGATTTAAACATTAAAGATGAAATTGCACGTTTACCGGGTGTAGGTGATATTCGCATGTTTGGTGCCGGCAAATACTCAATGCGAGTATGGCTAAACCCAGATGCACTTGCTGCACGCGAATTAACAGCAACAGATGTAGTAACAGCACTTCGCTCGCAAAACCAGCAAGTTGCTGCAGGTAGCTTAGGCGCGCAACCAATTTCAAACGACAGTCAATTTCAAATATTGTTAAACGTTAAAGGTCGTTTAAACAGTATTGAAGAATTTGAACAAGTTATTATTAAAGTAGGCGACGAGGGTCAGTTAACGCGTTTATCTGATATAGCCCGTGTTGATTTAGGTCAAGACACTTACTCACTTCGAGCAGAGCTTGATAATCAACCAGCACTTGCAATGCCAATATTTCAACGCCCTGGTTCTAACGCTATTGAGCTATCTGATCAAGTACGCGAAACAATGGCGCGCTTATCTAAAGATTTTCCTACCGGTGTTGAATACGACATTGTGTACGATCCAACGGTATTTGTTCGCGGCTCAATTGACGCGGTAATTGCCACTTTGCTTGAAGCAATTGTATTGGTAGTTATTGTTGTTATTGTATTTTTACAAACATGGCGTGCATCAATTATTCCGCTAATTGCTGTGCCTATTTCACTTATTGGTACGTTTGCCGTAATGCAGTGGTTAGGTGTCTCAATTAATACCTTATCGTTGTTTGGCTTAGTATTGGCCATAGGTATTGTTGTAGATGATGCGATTGTAGTTGTTGAAAACGTAGAGCGTAATATCGAAAAAGGCTTATCGCCACTTGAAGCAACCCGCGTTGCAATGAGTGAAGTAACAGGCCCTATTATTGCCATTGCGCTAGTACTAAGTGCTGTATTTATTCCTACTGCGTTTATTACCGGTTTATCAGGTCAATTTTATAAGCAATTTGCACTTACAATTACTATTTCGACTATTATCTCAGCGTTTAACTCATTAACGTTATCGCCTGCGCTTGCTGCATTGTTATTAAAATCGCACGATGCAAAACCAGATGCGTTCACGCGTTTACTTAATAAATTGTTTGGTCGTTGGTTATTTAAACCATTTAACCGCGTATTTAATCGTGGTGCTAAAGGTTACGAAAAACTGGTACAAAAACTAATTCGTATGACCGTTGTTGTTATGGTGGCTTACATAGCACTTGTTGGTGGCACAATTAAGTTATTTGATACCGTACCGGGTGGCTTTATTCCACAGCAAGATAAACAGTATTTAGTGGCTATTGCGCAGTTACCTGATGCATCAAGCCTTGATCGTACTGAAGATGTGCTTTCTCAAATGCAGCAAATTGCATTAGAAGTACCAGGCGTTGCACATACAGTTGCTTTTCCTGGCTTATCAGTGAACGGTTTTACTAATAGCCCTAACAGCGGCATTGTATTTACACCACTTGAAAGCTTTGACAAACGTACCGACCCAAGCCAATCAGCGATGGCGATTGCTGCCGAGTTGAATAAACGTTTTGCTGCCATTGATGAAGCATTTGTAGCGGTATTTCCACCGCCGCCAATTCAAGGTTTAGGCACTACCGGCGGTTTTAAACTGCAAATAGAAGACAGAGCAAATAAAGGATTTGAAGCCTTATTTAATAGTCTGCAAGCTGTTATCGGTAAAGCGCAACAAGACCCAGCATTAATGGGCTTGTACTCAAGCTTCCGTATTCAAGTTCCACAAATGGATATTGATATTGACCGTGAGCAAGCGCTAATTCAAGGTATTCCACTTGATGAAGTATTTAACGCACTGCAAATTTACTTAGGCTCTGTGTACGTAAATGACTTTAATATGTTTGGCCGTACCTACCAAGTAAATGCACAGGCTGATGCTGACTACCGCTTAGACCCTGATCAAATACTTAATCTAAAAGTACGTAACCGCTCAGGAAATATGGTGCCACTAGGCTCTGTATTAACAGTAACACCAACAATTGGTCCTGACCGTGTTATGCATTACAACGGTTACCCAAGTGCAGAACTAAATGGTAGCCCAGCGCCAGGTTATAGCTCTGACCAAGCACAAGTTGCTATTGAAAAAGTACTCGCAGACACACTACCAACAGGTATTGAGTATGAGTGGACTGAAGTAACGTACCAACAAGTACTTGCCGGTAACACCATGGTTTATGTATTCCCGTTAGTTGTATTACTTGTATTTATGGTACTTGCAGCGCAGTACGAGAGCTTACGTTTACCACTGGCAATTATATTAATTGTACCAATGACTATTTTCTCAGCCTTATTAGGTGTGTGGTTTGTCGGCTCTGACAACAACATATTCACCCAAATAGCGTTAATAGTACTGGTCGCGTTGGCTTCTAAAAATGCGATATTGATGGTTGAGTTTGCAAAAGATAGACACGACTCAGGCTTATCGCACTTAGAGGCAATACTTGAGGCATGTCGTATGCGCTTGCGCCCAATATTAATGACCTCAATTGCATTTACAGCAGGTGTTGTACCGTTAGTTCTTGCTACCGGTGCGGGCGCCGAAATGCGACACGCAATGGGTAACGCAGTATTCTCAGGGATGATAGGTGTAACCGTGTTTGGCCTATTGTTTACGCCGGTATTTTATATGTTAGTGACTAACAAAAAAGAGAAAGCGCAGGAGAATACTCATGACTAAATTAATGCAAAAAAGACTTAAAACAAGTCTGACCGCCAGTGCAGTATTAGTTGCTGCGTTTTTAGCAGGATGTGCGAGTAAAATAGACACCATGAGCGAGCAAAAAGCCGTTAACGAATTTGTTGCTAAAGCTAATATTGCTAGTAACGTTAGCGTTGCTGATGAGACAAACTGGTGGAAAAAGCTTAATTCTGATCAACTAAATGAGCTTGTTACTGGTGCGCTTGCAAATAACTATAATTTGCAAACAAGCCAGTTAACACTTAAAAGTGCATTAGCGCGATTAGGAGAGCAAAAAGCCCAATACCTGCCGCAAGGTGGCGTAAATGTTGGCGCAGCTCGAAGCGATGCACCAAGCGTGTTTGACCGCCAATCAAGTGCAAACGTTGCACTTGATTGGCAACTAGATTTATTTGGTCGCATAACGGCGTTGGTCGATGCTGCAAATGCATCAGCCATGAGCCAAGCAGAGCAAGTACGTTTACTGCAAATTGAAGTTGTTTCGTCAGTCGTTAAAGGCTTTGTAAGTTATCAAGGTAATGTTGAAAAACAACACATTGTTACGCTACAAATTGAAGCGCTTGAGCAAAGTATTGACGTACTACAAGCTCGTGTTGACGAAGGTGTAGCAAACGAGCTTGATTTAAACCGTACGATGGCGCAGCTTAGGCAGCAACAAGCATTAATGCCTGCTATTGAGTATGCAAAATACAGCGATTTATCTGCGCTTGCAGTACTAAGCGGTAAGCTAGCGCAAAATATTGCTATTGAAAACGAGCAAGGCGTGCTTGAACGTGACTTTAGCGTAGCACTAAAAAACGCTAATAATGCCATTGCCTTGCGTCCTGATATTAGCCGCGCGCTGTTTGATTTTAGCCAAGCAAATAGTTTAAGTGTTGCAGCTAGCAAAGCGTTATTACCCGATATTAGCTTATCTGCATTTGCAGGGGTTGTGAGTATAGATAGCACAGGCTTAAAAAATACCGACCAACAGTGGCAAGTAGCGCCGCAATTGCAATGGTCGTTATTAAGCTACCCAGCATTATTAGCACAGCGCGACGCGCAACAGTTTTTAAGTGAAGCTGCGTACAGCGATTATCAACAAGTAGTATTAACTGCACTAAGTGAAAGTGAACTTTCACTGCAATTGTTGGTCAATCAAGCACAGCAAAAACGCTTTGCCGATGAACGTTATGACTTTGCTAATAAAGCATTTTTACAAGCACAAGCAATGTACGAAGAAGGTCAAATTCCTTACCTTGAGTTGTTAGATGCGCGCCAGGATGTTTTAATAGCACAAGAAAATGCTGTTGAAACAACAATTTCTTCACTGCTTGCCAAAGTAAATGCTTACCAGTCATTTAATGGGCAATGGAGTTATGCGTTAAACGACACTAATAAGTAGAGTTATATTGATGCCAAATACTGAAAATTTACATGAATACATTATCCCGCAAACTATGCGCGCTATTGTACTGCCAGAACCAAATGAAGCAATTGACTTAGCGGATGCTGAGCTGCCTGTTCCTATTTGTGCAGATAACGAGCTGCTTGTAAAAGTAGAGTACGTTGGTTTAAATCCAGTTGATGGTCAATTTGCTAAAACAGGCTTTTGTAAATGGCAGTATCCACACATTTTAGGCTTAGATGCCGTAGGTGTTGTGGTTAAAGCTAATAAAGGTGTGTTTCCAAATGTTGGCCAGCGCGTTATGTGGCATGCCAACATTGGTGAGCAAGGTGCTTTGAGCGAATACACCAAGGTACCTAACTTTGCAGTGTCGGTTGTGCCAAGCGGTTTAAACCCGGCCATTGCAGCAACACTTCCATGCGCCGGTATGGCAGCACTTATTAGTTTAGATAAAATAGGCATTAGTGAAGGCGATACTATTTTTATTGAAGGCGGAGCCGGAGCGGTAGGGCAGTTTGCTATTCAATATGCAAAACAGCGCGGTGCAGACGTATTTACCACAGCATCAAAGCGTAATCATAAGTTGGTTAAGCAGTTAGGCGCTGATGTGGTTTTTGACTATAGCGATAAAAAGCTATGCGAAAAAATCCGCAGAGAACTTGGCCCACAAGGCTTTGATGCGGTTATTGATACGATTGGTGGTGAGTGTACTCAGCGTAATATTGAGTTAATGCGTTTTTGCGGACGTATTGCCTGCTTAAATCCGCTCCCTTGTTTTGATCAAGACTTAATGTATCACCGAGCGCCTAATATTAGCGTAGTATCAATTGGTGGAGCATGGCTTGCTAATAGTTTATGTGCACAACAACGTTTGAGTTTTATGGGCAACCTGTTACTTGAAGGCGCTGTTAGTGGCGACATTAAACACCCAGAAATAACGCCCGTAGATTTTAGTGCTGACTCAGTATCGCAAGCGCTTAATAAACAACTTGCTGGTGGTTTTACCGGCAAGCAAGTTGTTAAAGTTGCTAAGTGAAGCGCTTATACAATTTGATTTAAATTTAGGTAGTTTTAGCTAGATTAACTAATAATGTAGCCTCTACAAATTGAATAAAAACGTAGCCTATTTGTGCTGCGTTTTTTTATGCCCATAAAAAAATAGATACAGCGCTAGAGCTTTTGCTGTTTTATTCATCATTTTAATCAAAATACTTTTTTTCAGCGTACAACTGTAAGCCTTTGTGTTTCAACAGTTTACGTTCAGGTAAAGAAAATAAATTGAAAAAACTGTTAATTAATTGAATAGAGCAATTGATCTAAACGATTTTTTATGACGTAATGTAGGTATTATTTAGCTGGTCGGATGAGTTCAATCATGAGTTTACGTACAAAACTAAAAAAAGTATTACCAAGTATTTCTATCACAGAACAAGAAGCGCTAGACGCGGGTGATGTATGGCTTGAAGGTTCTATCTACCAAGGTAAACCTGATTTCAGTGCACTTCGCGACGTACCTGCTGCTACATTAAGCGCAGACGAGCAAGCATTCTTAGACGGTCCAGTAAAAGAGTTATTGGGCATGATTGACGATTCAGTGATTCAAAACGGCATTCATTTACCAAATGACATCTTAGAATTTTTGAAAAAAGAGCGTTTTTTCTCGCTTATCATTCCTAAGTCGTTTGGTGGTTTAGAGTTTAGCCCTTATGCAAACTCTACTATTGTTGGCACAATTGCGACTAAAAGCTCAGCAGTTGCGGTAACCGTCATGGTTCCTAACTCGTTAGGCCCAGGTGAATTATTACTTCACTTTGGTACGCAAGAGCAACAAGCACATTATTTACCACGTCTAGCAAATGGTACAGACATTCCATGTTTTGCATTAACAAGCCCAGAAGCGGGTTCTGATGCAGGTGGCATTCCAGACATTGGTACAGTTACTAAAGGCATGTATAACGGCGAAGAAGTACTTGGCCTTGAAATCACATGGGACAAGCGCTACATAACGCTTGCACCTATTGCTACCGTACTTGGTTTAGCTTTTAAAGTAATGGACCCTGATGGTTTATTAGGTGGTAAAGAAAGCTTAGGTATTACCTGTGCACTTATTCCTAAAGAGCACCCAGGTGTAGAGCTTGGTAATCGCCACGACCCAATGGGTATTCGTTTTTACAACGGTACTACACGTGGTAACAAAGTATTCGTACCAATGGATTTTGTTATTGGTGGACAGAAAAACATCGGCCGTGGTTGGCAAATGCTGGTTAGCTGTTTAGGTGCTGGCCGTGGTATTTCATTACCTGCGCTAGGTGTTAGTACAGCACAAGTTGCATTTAAATCAGCATCTGAATACGCAGCAGTGCGTGAACAGTTTGGTTTAGCCATTGGCCAGTTTGAAGGTATTCAAGAAAAACTAGCCGACATTGCAGGTAAAACATACCTACAAGAAGCAATGCGCGTACTTACAACTGAAGGTTTAGGCATGGGCTTAAAACCATCAGTAGTAACTGCAATCGCTAAATACCACATGACAGAGCTTGGTCGCGACGTGCTTGATTCAGCAATGGATATTCAAGCGGGTAAAGCGATTCAAAACGGTCCACAAAATACATTAGCAAGTGGTTATGTTGCTCAGCCGATTGCCATTACGGTAGAAGGCGCGAATATTCTTACACGTAACCTAATGATCTTTGGTCAAGGTGTTATGCGTTGTCACCCATATTTACAATCTATGGTTGAGTCAATTCACAGCGAAGACAAAGGCGCAGACAAAGAATTTAACGGTATTTTACGTAAAACAATTGGCTACAGCACAGCAAACAGCTTACGTGCTTTCCGCTTAGGTGTTTTACCATTTACAGCAAGTGCTAATTCTGAATTACCAGAAGTACGCGACTACGAAAAAGCAGTACATAAATTATCTGCAAAACTTGCAGTGTACGCAGACTTTTCGTTACTTGTACTTGGCGGTAAGTTAAAACAAGCAGAAATGCTATCGGCACGTTTAGGCGATGTAATGAGCTTCTTATATGCAGCTATGGCATCAATTAAATACTACGAGCAAAAAGTATCAAGTAGTGACCGTGAGCAAGCAGCACCTTATTTCCATTACGCGACTCGTTTTGCACTACAAAGTGCTGAAGAAGCATTGCATAAG
Organism: Pseudoalteromonas sp. SWXJ133; assembly: GCF_015864365.1. Taxonomy (NCBI): domain Bacteria; kingdom Pseudomonadati; phylum Pseudomonadota; class Gammaproteobacteria; order Alteromonadales; family Pseudoalteromonadaceae; genus Pseudoalteromonas; species Pseudoalteromonas sp. SWXJ133. The sequence continues at coordinate 1,006 of NZ_JADYXJ010000017.1, read as the reverse complement.
TTTTTAGATAACTTCCCTGCAAGTGGTACACGTAAGTTTATTCGTTTTATTACAATGAACTACTCAACTAAAATGCCAAAAATTAGTGACGATTTAATCCGCGAACTAGCTAAGCAAGCTCAGCTAGATACCGCATTTAAAGCGCAAATCACGCATTTAGTTAAACCAGTAGTGGGCGATGGCCATCATATTAATGAGCAAGCTTACAAAGCTAAAATGGCATCACTTGGCGAACTGGCTAAAGTTAAAAAAGCATTACGTGCTAAAGTAATTAAACCAGGTATACGCTTTAACATCACGCTTGATAACGCACTAGCGGCAAACGTAATCACGCAAGCTGAACACGTTCAGTTAATTGATTACAACATCAAACGTGAAAAAGCGATTCGTGTAGATGAGTTCGATTTTGATATGAACCTACTAGACGATAACGCACAGCCGATTAATCCGCTTAAAAGCGTAGTTAATCAGTAAGTTAAAGTAATAAAATTCAATGATGCAAAGCGCCCGCAGTATCGGCGCTTTTATTTTTGAGTAAAAAATTAGTGTGGAGCCCCGCTTGTGTAAAAACAAGCGGGGCTTTTTTGTGTTTTTTTAAAGTCGAAATTGATAGCTGTATTGATTCGTAAGCGAGTATGTATGCCTAGAGGATTAAAAAGGGACGCTTATAATCTTGAAAAAGGGCTAACAACCCCGTTAGCACCTTGCTGCAGTACATGGGTATATATTTGCGTAGTACGCACATCACTGTGACCTAGCTGTGTTTGTACTGTGCGGATATCAGCGCCGCTTTGCAGCAAATGCGTAGCGAAAGAGTGACGCAAAGTATGTGGCGTAACGTGTTTGTTAATATGTGCATCAAAAGCGGCTTTTTTAACAGCGCGTTGTAATTGCTTTTCATCGATATGATGGCGCCTTAATTGCTTACTCTCGGGATCAAGACTTAATTTATGTGATGAAAATAAATATTGCCATCCCAGCTGCTTATTATGGTTTGGATATTTTT